>DASRSD010000134.1 GCA_035656635.1 Pirellulales bacterium | reverse complement strand
CTAGTCTTGGAGGATGTCGCTGGCGCATCTTCAGCATGAATGGCCGGCTGATGAACGCATTCCATACTCACCGCTATTACAAAAATGCAGCCCGCGGTTAGTTTATAGACGCTCATATTTTGCTCGCGTTCTGAACGGATTTAGTGGACGGGCTGAGCACATTCCGAATAACGATAAGTACGCCGACATCCCGCATTAGTTTGCCTTGTTGTGGCGGGTTCTGTCAATAAATTCTCAAGATACAAGTCGCGTGACTGCAAATTTCATAGGAATAAATCGTGAACCTGCACATCAGTCAACTCCTAATCAAATAGTCCCTTAATCCGTTCTTTTTCCGTCTTTTCTGTGGATTCAAGGACTTCATTTTGCGATTTGATGACCTGACGGAGTTGATTGATCACATCGACAAAACTTTCCCATTGTGACATTTGGGCCAAAATATGCTGTATTTCGGTGACGGCCGCTTGCTGGGCATCGAGCGCAGCCTGGCGGTCAGCGTCGCGCAGCTCTCGGTGTTCCAAAAGCGTTTGCAGTCTTTCGCCAATGTTGACGAAGTTTTCTTCGTGCAGTTTCCGCAGCGGTGCAATGATGGAAGTGTCTAGCAAGTCGCGAGCTTGTTCACTGCCCAAATCGTTGTAGATCATTTCCTGTAAAGTGGCGTCAAGTTGATTAGCAATTTGCCATACCTGTCGGGCGACTACTTGATGAACTCGCAACACACCCCCGCTCTCTTCGGAACTAGTAAGCTTTTGAATCGACTCCAATTGAGCTTTCGCCATGTCAAGCGACTTACTGAAGCGTCCTCGTTGCTCGCGCTGACGAACCAAAATTTCATAGAATAACTCTTCAGGCGTCACTACTTGCAACGGAATCCAGCGCGATGTTCCCTGTTGCGGACCCAAAACACAAGCATCGGTAGCAGTACTCTGCAAACGAACAATGTTGCCGGGCGCCGCGTTGACTTCCGCCAATTTCACGAGAATCTGTTTTTCCACATCGGTAGGTAGTTTATCATTCTCCAGCGCAAACGTTTCCATATACGGCTGATGCGTACTAACCTGGGGTTTGGAATCAACGAACTGCGTCAATTCCAAATCGGCAGCCATGTTCGCCACACCAAAATCATCCACTGAGCGAATAATCATCGGCACGCGCGCCGTGGGAGTAACGCGTCTTCCTATGCCGGTGACGCGAACCGTGACGCGTGGTGGCCGATCTGTCAGCAGTCCGATCAAGAGAAAATATGGCTTGGAGGACAACCCGCTGTCGGCAGCTGTCATTTGGAATTCCAAACTCGTTGCGGCCTTCATGATTATTTCCGATTCATAATGCGATGCATCAATTTGCTTTAGCTGAGGCGCATTTTCTCCCTGCGTTACAATGCATGCAGACGCCAAAGGTTGGTCGCTGGTTAACACGAGTTGCAACTGTGTGGTGGGCAGGAAAAGCAGTTGCGAATCCTCCTGGCCGGCATGATAAACTTCCGGCTGTGTGTGTCCAGGAACGTGCGCGGTAATCGTAATATCTTTGACTCTCGGTCGATCGATGGGCTTAATTTGCAAAGGACCAAGCCAATCGTCGCCGCCGGTTAGTGTGAAAGAAGCCGCTTCGGCGAGGGGCGGCAATTCGTAACGAAAATGGCCGGCTTCGAATTGCGTAAGAGCCCCTTGCTTCCGGCTGCCGTTGGCCAGTCGATAATCAATTGCCACGTCGTCCGGCACTTCGCTGTGCGGCTTGGCTTCGCCGGGAATGCGAATCGTATTACCACGGCCAACCACGCTCCATTCGCCTTCGGCTGCAATAAATTCCGGTTGGGCATCGACTTTCAAAATCGTGGCTTCTCCGCGCGGAACTAGCAAACGGCCCTGATCGTCTAAGCCCAGCACATTCAAATACGTGTGTTGAGGCCAGCGTACCGATGCGCCGCCCAGCCAACGGCGACTCCATACGGACGCTACCGACGGAAATGCCCAACAAAACAGCGCGGTTATTGCAATCAAGCCCAACAGCAGCGCCATCACTTTTCTTCGCCGCGAAATGTTCAACGTGCTCCGCAGGTCGATTTGCTCAAGCGCCGTAAAATCGTCAACGACGGCCATCTCAATCATCGCTGGGGATCCGTCGATTTTTCCGCGCCTCAGCAATTCCGGCAGTTGCAAGACGTTCGTTAAACGCTGACCGACACCGGGCCGGCGACGATCCAACAGCTCCGCCAAATCTAAGTCATCTAAGCGCAATCTCAGCGGTCGGATGAGCCATTGCCAAGCCACAATGACGATGCCTGCAACTCCCAGACCTAACAGCACTAAACGGGAAGCCAACTCCGGCCGAAATGTTCGGTCAATCAATAAGCTGATTGCGGCAAAACAGACGCACGTCGTTGTCGTCCAAGCCAATCCTTCCCATAACAAATGCGCATGCATGGAGTGACGAATTCGTGCCATCCGCCGCTGCAATTGTTGGCGGCATTGCCAGATGCGGTCGGATGATCGGGCTTCAGTGATTGTTGACATACATGATTCTTCAATTTGCGCGTGGCACTGTTCGGATTGCGCCTTAAGCCATGCGTTTCGTTTTGCGCGACACCCATTCAACGGTCAACAATGTGACAATCGCTAACGCCAAGATTGGGGCATCCCATAACTCTTGACGGTACTGCATTACACGGTCCACTTGCTTAATGTGAAATGCGGCGGGAATTTGATCGGCCTGGTCCAGCATGAATAACTTACCGCCGCTGGCTTGAGCGATGTCATCTAAAAGGGCTCGATTGAGACGTGGGTTGTCGAATTCCTGCTGGGGAGGATCCACTCGAAACGGCAGAGTAGCGGCGCGAACGGCAGTTTCGCCTTCGGCAGAAGTTCCAGGCAACACACGCACCAAATATGCGCCCGGTTTTTCCGCCTTGAACACGGCATCAAATACGTTGGGGTGATCGGGCTCCGGTTCAAATTCCAAGGCAATCGGCTCTTGGCCAGCCACTTCGGCATCGCCGTGAAGCTGCGAAAGCACGCTGGAATCTTCCTGCCCAGGCGCAGGCGAAGCATGGATTGTCACGCGGTCACCCACGCGGTAAGCGCTTTTATCGGTGGCTAATGTAAACGGGTATCGACCGCCCAATACTTTGCTGCGCCCCACACGATCAATCATGCGAGCCCAAAAGCTATCGAAATACTCTTCGTGCAAATATCGCCAACGGTACGTGCTGTCGAATCCGATAAATACAGTCCTCCCCGGGCCGTAACGTTGCATCGCCATCAGTACATGACGGCCGAAGTTATTCCGCATCCGTTGGTCGCCATGCTGCGCGAGCACCGTGGCGCCGGGTTTGGCGCGTGTCACTGGAAAATACCAGTACATGCCGGGCAAACTGGCGAGAATATCGCGATTTTTTGTGGGATCGGCCGTAAAGCGAAAAATAGGATCCTCGGCCCCGTCGGCCGTAAGCTCCAAATTCCAGGTTTCCCGGGCGCTCAGTCTTACTTCAGCCGACGACTGATAAAGCCCCGGTTCCGACACAACCGGTAACATGCGGGCCCAGGCGGTGTCGGCCGTGTCAGCAACATCGCCGGAACGGACACTAAATAAGTTAGGGGTATTCAATTCGCCGGAAACGTAAATCAAGCCGCCGCCGGCATCTCCCACGAATTTTGTCAGCATGTCCGACCAATTTGGGCCCAGGTCGTGCACGTTCGGGTCGAACATGATGACCGTGTCATATTGATTGAGCTCCGTTTGGGTCACAGGCAAGCGACGCAATGGTTTTTGGCCAATCTGTTCATAATTGTCTGTGGCGTTTTGCAACCAGGAGGAAAATTCCAACTGTGGATCGCGCAGCAAAGCATTCCGCAAGAATTGCACTTCCGGTGATGCATAACCGGCAACCAGTAGCACACGAATTCTCTGGCGGACTACTTTTATCGACTGTGTGGCGGAATTGTCGGCTTCAGTCAATTCGTTCGGTATATCCGAAATAGTGACTCGAAAATCGTATTGACCTGTGGCATCTGGAGTAAAATCAAACTCCACACGCTGCATGGCGCCGTCTTCGGCCAGCACGATCGAGCTTTGTGAGACTTCTGCCCAATCGCTCCCGTCTTTTCGTTGTTCCAAGCGAACTGTGGCCGATTGCCCGCGTAGGCCTTGAGAATCGATCACGGCGGCCAGCTTAATCGGATCGCGCACAAAAACTACAGGGCTGGCTTCCAAGTCTGTGAGCCGAGCATTACTGGGTCCCTGTTCAGTTCCCATCGCCAGCACGTGGATGGGCACGCCTTGCTTGCCGGCCTGCTGCGCAATTTTTCGGGCATCTTCTCCTCCGTTCGATTGACCGTCGGTCACCAATAACACACCCGCCAGCGGTTGATTACGATGCGCGGCCAAGGCTTGCTTCAATGCGTCGCCGATGGCCGTTTGCGTGCCTTGTGGCGGCAGCGCAGCGAGGCCAGTCCACGATTCCACTGGATCGGCCCTGCTGTCGAAATGAAACAATGCCAGCTTGCGGCCATCGGATAGCTCTGGAATTGCAGAATCGAGAGCACCCACGGCTAAATCGTATCGCTTAGCATCCCGCAAACGCTTGAGCAGGGCAGAGTCTTTTTCAGTCCAACCCAAATGTTCGGCAATCCGTTTGACGGAAGCATCGTCAACATAAGGGTCTGTGAGTGACATGCTTTGCGATGTATCCATGAGCACCAACAAGTGCGATGGAACCTGTTCATGCCGCTCGATGACAAGCACCGCATCGAGCAGCATAAAGATGACGCCCGTAAAGACCAATCCCCTCAGCGCCGTAAATGCTAGGCGGCGGGACAGGCTAAGCTGCCGTCCTTCCAAGCGATACAACCAAAACACGCCTATCAGCGCGGCCAAAAATATCGCGATGGCAGCCAGCGCCGCCGTGCCTTGTGGCAGGGCTTGAAATTCCACATGCCAATCCCCTTCTGTGGCGCCGGTGGGCAGCGGTCGCAAACCGATTAGCCATTTGAAGGTTTCGATCATGTGATGCGGTGAGGATTATTAACGAATTAGTACGAAGTAAGTCATAAAAGTTCAGCGTTGCCTTCCGACCCAAGTTGCAAAGCATGCTTCCACGGCCATCAAGCCCAGCAGGCACATTGCCAGCGGCCGCCAAATTTCCTCGCCGCGAGTAGACAATTCCGCATCGGGAGCGCCGGCGGAAATAATCTCCGGCTGCAGCTCACCCCACAACGCTTTCAGCTCGTCAGCGCTGATGAGTGTTAAATCGCTCTCGCGGGCATCGGGATTGACGGCGAACAAATCGTTGCCTGCGCCGCTGGGTGGAGTTTGCCAGTTCATGCGGTACAAACCAGCCAGGCGCGTACCGATATAGGTGAGTGTTGTCGCCGCGGATGGCGTTGCTATTAATGAGCTTCTTTGATTTAAATTCGCATCGGCGCTTTTGCCCGTGTCTGAATTTATGCTCTTATTTCCAGTACCGACCTTCGCATCTGACGTTTCCACAGTCAGCGAGGATGGCTGATCGGACTCAGGGATTTCGATCGTCGGTGACACCACTTGCTCATCGGGCGCAAGCTGATGGCGAATTGGTTCCCCCGCCGTCAAATCGTGCGCGCCGGCGGTTCGCACAATTGCTTTGCCTCCTTCGCGCATCGCCAATACGTAGCTGGGTTGCGTGGGCCAATCGGTCCATGATTTATTGGCAGTTGTCGTCCACAAAAGCACGTGGCCATGACCGACCACTTTCTCAACCACTGCCGGCGACGATTCCGCATCATTCCAGCGGGCCAACACGCGCACGCCCGAAACCGATTTGCCCGGCAATCGCAACTGGTAATATTTATTCGTTTTGACCTGCTCCAACACCGATGGTTTGAGTTGCCGCATGGCATCCAGCGGCGAAGGAGACTGGTTTTCCAGCACCAAGCCAGTGACTGGCTGTTCGACAACGCTTTCCAATTGGGCCGGCAACAATTCGACGCCTTCGCCTTGGAGCAACTGGTTGTAATTGTCAGGATCGACCTGATCGCCGACAAAAATCATTAACCCCATGCCTGCCTCAACCAGCGACCTTAGCCGCGTCACTTGCGGCGGCGTTAATGTTGCCACGTTGGCCAGCACCAGCAAGTCGGGCTGCTCGTGAGCAACGGCGGTCAAATCGGCGTCGGTAAGAATTTCCACTTGGAAGGAAGCGGTATCTTCTCCTCCCAAAGAAAGAGCGAGGCCGAGAAAGTCGGTCTCGCTAGCCAGTGGTTCACTCGAAGGCTGTCCGTCAATCAACGTGACGTGCAATCGTTCGCGCACATCGACTACCGTCCAGCGCTGGTTGTCACCGGCCAAATCGTCTACAGGAAGTTGCAGCGATAGGTAATGCAGACCCGGTTCTTGTAAAGTCGCCATGAGCGGCACATGCACACTTTGACCAGCCGGCAGTGGCGGGAGCACCAACTGATTCGGTTTGCCATCGACGAGGAACACCGCCTCAACGTGATCGAAGCTTTGGTCGGAGGCATTGTGAATTACCACCTCCCAATGGGCCGGAACGCCGGCCAGCACACAAGGGTCTTGCACTTTCAACTCGTCCAGTGAGAGTTGATGCGTGGCGGGAGCACCAAGATCGAAAATTTGTAGCCGCACGTCCTCGCTGGCCCAACGATCAGCCAGTGGCTTTAAATTGTTTTCCCAGCCGACGCGCCGCAAATCGGTGAGCAGCGTGACTTCCTTAGTGTGATACGTGCTGGAAACAAGCAATTCGTCAACCGCTTCCATCGTTGTAGCCCAGGATACAAAAGTAGAACTGAGTTTTTGCTTGCGGATGAGCTGCGCCAGGTTTTCGGCATCCAGGATTTCCACTTCATGCACCAGCGGCTGCTTTGGCTGCGACGCCAACACTAAGGTAAAGCGATCTTGCGGCCCGACATCGCGAATGATGTGCGTGGCCAACTCAACGGCGCGATCGAATACGGTGTGGCCTTCGACCGCCACGCCCATGCTCAGTGAATCATCCAGCACCAGCACATGACTGGTACGACTTCCGGCCCCGAACCAGCCAGCCAAACCGAGCGAATGCACGACGGGCCGGGCAACCAAAAACGCTAACAACGCAATCAGAGCAATTCGCATAAGCAGCAACAACAACTGCTCCAATTGAACTCGGCGACGATTACGTTGAATCGTCAGTTTCAAATACCGCATCGGCGCCCAGTCGACGCGCTTGAACTGCCGACGAAAGAGCAAATGAATAATGATGGGTATCGACGCCAGCCCCAGCCCCCACAACAATGCCGGATTGAGAAAATTGATGGCGGGCATGGTTGAAAAGCATCCGTTTCCAATGCGCCTTCAATCTCAGGCACTTTCTCGACGGTGCAGGTAATGGCTCAAGGCTAACGCTAAATTGTCATCGGTGCGCAGTAGCAAATGGTCAATTCCGCGGCTGCCGCAAGTATCTTTCACTTCTTCCACGAATTTTTGCATCGCCTGCGAATAGGCCTTGCGGAACGCCCAGGGCTCGGCAAATAGCTCTTCGCTCCCTTCAATGTCGCGGAACAAAACCAAATCATTGAAGGGCAAATCGAGCTCATCCTTATCGAGAACTTGAAACACCAGAATTTCGTTTCCTAAATATTGCAGGCGCGAGAGGCCGTCGTAAAACGAATTTAAATCGGTCAATAAATCCGAAATGATGATTACCATCCCGCGTTTTTTCAGCTTGCCGCTGAGCGTTTGCAACACGGCTCCCAAATCGGTTTGGCGATCCGGCTTGGCTTGCTCCAATCGATAAATAATTTGTACCAGTTGCGATTGCGTGGCGGCCGGCGAAAGAACGCTCCGCTCCTGATTATCGAACAGCGCCAAGCCAACTGGGTCTTGCTGTTCCACCAACAACGTGGCCAATGAGGCCGCCAATGTGGCTGCGTAATCGAACTTGGTCATCGCGCCGGAGCCGTAGCGCATGGAAGCGCTGGCGTCCATCACGATGGTCGCCCGTAAGTTGCTCTCTTCTTCATACTGTTTAATGTAGAAACGGTCGGTCCGGCCGAGTACGCGCCAATCGAGCAACCGCAAATCATCGCCAGGCGAATACTCGCGGTACTCCGCAAATTCCACGTTGAAGCCGTGGAATGGACTGCGGTGTAATCCACATACCGTGCCTTCCACTACCCGAGTGGCACGCAGCGTCAGACCGGAAATGCGGGCCAGCACTTCAGGATTGGAATACTTGGGCAACTCGGCCATCGAGTTCATCGGCTCCTGAACGAACGGGGATGTCGCGAATTAAAGCGTCGACAATAGTATCGGGGGTTTGTCCGTCGGCCTGAGCCGCATAAGTGGCCACCAAGCGATGCCGCAATACAGGTTTAGAAACAGCGCGGATGTCGTCGATGGCCACTGCCGGGCGACCGTGCAATGCGGCCCGGGCTTTGGCAGCGAGAATGAGCGCTTGCCCAGCGCGAGGGCCGGCGCCCCAGGAAACCCAACGTGAGATATATGCCGGACTATTGGGCTCGCCAGCGCGAGTGGCGCGAACCAGTGCCATGACGTAATCCAAGCAATGATCGGAAACCGGCACGCTACGAACAATCTTCTGCAAATGAGGAATTTCCAGACCGTCTAGTATTTTGGTGACGTGCTCCACTTCCGCGCCGGTGGTGCGGCGATAAATCTGCCGCTCCTCGTCAGGCGTGGGATAACCGACATACACCTTGAATAGGAAGCGATCTAATTGCGCTTCGGGCAATGGATAGGTACCCTCCTGTTCGATCGGGTTTTGCGTGGCCAGCACGAAAAACGGGTCCACCAGCGCGTGCCGCCGGCCGCCGGCCGAAACTTGGCGTTCTTGCATGGCTTCCAATAGCGCGGCCTGAGTCTTGGGAGGCGTGCGATTGATTTCGTCGGCCAGCAAAATATTAGTGAATACCGGCCCTCGCATGAATTGTAGATGCCGCGTACCGGTTTGCCGATCGTCTTGCAGTACCTCCGTTCCGGTGATGTCGCTGGGCATTAAGTCGGGCGTGAATTGAATGCGCGTGAATTGCAGCGACAGGCAATTGGCCAGTGTGCTGACCATTAAAGTCTTCGCTAACCCTGGCACGCCTTCTAAAATGCAATGGCCGCGAGCAAAGATGGCAATCATCAATTGCTCGATGACTTCGTCCTGTCCAACCACGATGTGCGCAATTTGCTCCCGCAAATGCCGATGGGCCTGTTCCAGACGGCGCAAATCTTCCAGGTCGGCCGAGTGTGACCGATCAGAGTTATTGCCCGCCGCGGCGCGCTCGTCCACGCTGGCTGTTTGATGGATCACGTTATGGGCCCTCGTTTCAGATTGGCAGATCTTGCGGCTGAACAAAACGGCCGCTCAACGCTGGTAAACGGGTAGAAACTTATAGGGTAATTGAAGAATAATAAGTGCGATAGCTGTACCGTAAGTTTTGCCGATTCCGTCCCCATCCCACGAGCCTTCACCAGCGTTTTGCATTTTTAGCAACTCATCGCGGGTAGTCGGAAAATACTTGTCCCAATACTGGTCGCCGGCCATGTAAAAGGCCTGCGATGCATACAAATGCGTGTAATAATCGTGACCGGCGCGCTTGCTCCAGCCGTTAATTGCCTCGAACCGCTGCCACACAAAATCCAAGCAACGATTGGCGAGTGGTGAATCGAATTCGCCCGCGTTGTACAGGGTCGCCACGGCCGCCGCAGAAATTGGCAAATGAGCTTCGCCCCCGGATGCCAGCGAGTAACAAATGCCCCCTTCCGGCGTGCTACAGCGCTCAAGATAACGAATGGCATTTTCGATGGTTCCACTGGGAACTTGAATGCCGGCATTTTGCGCAGCACGCAATGCCTGAACTTGAGTGACCGTAACCGATCCTTCATCGCCGCCGCCCGGAACATACGTCCACCCCCCCGCCCCACTTTGACCTCGCGCCGTAAGGTTGACGCCAGCGATCACGGCATCGTGAATCGCCGTGTGTTTGGTGGGATTGGTTTCCATACCATACACGGAGGCCAAATACATCAAGGCGAAGCCGTGGCCGTGCATCGGCATGCCGTTCTCCGAGCTCGGACTGGTGATCAATCCAGATTTACTATTTTGGGCGCATTGCAATATGTAATCCGTACCGCGCTTCAGCTGTTCTCCATATCGGCCTCTTGTAGGCGAGTTGCCGTTAGCCAACAGCGCGGTGCAGGCTAAGGCTGTCATGGCCATAGGATATGCTTGCCCGCCCTGGCCTTCACGCCAGGCGCCATCGTCGGCTTGAGTGCGCGCAAGATAATCCAGCCCGGAGCGAACGGCCTTAAGGGTGTCTTGCGTAACGTGTTTGGGCAGCACTTCGTCGGCTTGCGCAAGTTGAACTTGCGCCAACGGCGCGGCAATCATGCATACCGTCAACAGACAGCACAACCCACGTCCTGATTGCGCGGAAGCAAAGGAAAAGCAGATTAATGGCTTAGGAAATCTCATCCGTGGCATTCTGCTGAGGATTTGATTTGAACAATTGAAGATTCTGCCTTCCAGGCTATTTATTCTCGGTCGCAGAAACGTGAGATTCTGAAGATGTTGACGTTTGTTCCTGGGTCTTATCGGCTCGTTCGATTCCGAACCGAACCGCTAGTTTCACTTGAAACACCGCGCCCGTCATACTGTCGCTATTGATCTCTCCATGGGGTGTTTGGTCGGAGGAAGAAACATCCCACGATTGTTGAATATTATTGTTGGGACTGTCACCCGAGACAAAACTTTCCTGCACAAATAATACTGGACCGAGTTTCAAACCGTGCAATTTGGCCAGGCGTTCGGCACGTTCTTTGGCATCAGCGGCGGCTTTTTGATACGCAGCTTCCCGAATTTGATCGACCCCCGTAACAACAAATCGAACCATGTTGTTGGAAGTGGTTCGACCATAGCGATAAGCCATCGAAACTTCTTCATCGCTGGGACCGACGGCGGCGCCGCTGTCTTTAGCCGTATCGAGCAGTTTGCCAATAGTTTTCATCAAATCGTCGGTTGGTATTTTGTCGATGCCCTGCAACCGTATGCGTACCACGCTGGTAACCTCCACCTGGGGCGGGGTGGGATTGTTGTTTTGTGGCATGCCCCGCATGATCAATTGCGCCTGATCTTTGGACGTGCCAGAGTGCACCGAAAGATTAGCCTCGTCCACCTTCATATTCTCGAGTTTCAATCCTTCAAATGCTTTCATCACACGATCACGAGCATCGCGGTGTTTCACAATGGCGTCATCAGTTAATTCGGCAGCGCCCGAGACGCGCAATTTAAGTTCCACGGTGTCGGGCTTGGCAGTAACTTCGCCGGCGCCGTTGACGCCAATGCCATTACCACCAACTTGTGCCCTTGCTGACTGCAAGGCAACCAGCGACAAACCTGCAATTGCGACAATCGGAAGCATTCTGGTTTTCATTTTGTGGTCCCGCTGGAAATGGATGTGGTGTTCGTTTGTGAATTGCTAGGAATTAGTGCAAAGCGGACACGGAGGCTCACCCGCAACGGAAGTTCCGAAAGCATTGTGGATTTCAACGACGCATCGTCGCCTCCCACGGTTCCGCCGGAATAAATGGCTGAAAGCATGCCCAATGCCGCCGACTCATCATTATTATTGGATGCCAACGGTGTGGTTTCGTCCACGGTGGTAGCTGCTCCTAAATGTCCACCGGTCAATTCAGCGACTTGCTGAGCCTTTTCTTTGGCGTGCTGGAAGGCCTGTTCGACAGCCTTCCTATGGGCAGACGTCACATCATCGGCAACGAATGTAACCAACGGACTAGCCAATGGCTGGCCATCGGGACCAGTCTCGCCAGTGGGATTGGAGCTTCCCGCAGCCAAGCCAGCGTCCTTAATCACGTCGAGAAACTTCGCCACCAGGGCAATCACTTCTTCCTCCGGCAATTTATCGATGCCGCTAACGGTTAGCTTCCAAGATTTACTGATGCCCACTTCCTGCTTGATGTTATTGCCGCTTCCGCCCTGCGCGATAAATGCGCCAACAGGAACTGCCGTGGGAGTGCTTCCAGCACCAACTCCAGCACTGGTGACGGCAACCCCTTGGTCGACAACCCGCAAATTCTCGATTTTCAATTTCTCGACGGTCTCTTTAGCGCGGTGCAGTGCATCCCGATACTTAACCACGGCGTCGCCGGTCAGTTCCGCAGAAACCGACGTTTTGATTTCGATCTCCAACTTATTCGGCTTCACCATGGTCTCGCCCGAACCGGAAACAGTGATGCTGTTCGCGGGCGAATTGACCTCCTGAGCCCACGCCAGATGCGTGCTGTTAAAGAGCAGGAATATGCCGAGGACGGCAAAAGTCCATAAACTCCATTTCATTTTCTTGTCCCCACTATTTTTTGGGTTCCAACGCAAAGCGAACGCGAAGATTCACCCGCACGGGCATATCGACAAGCAACGTCGAAGTAAGACGCGGATCATCTGGTGCACCACCGCCGCCGCCGTAAATCATTTCAATCATTCGCGATTGGAGCGATTCCGTCTTGTTCGAGCCCTCCATACCTTCTTCCATCGAAATCACCGGTCCCAGTTGAGCGCCAGCCATTTCCGCCAATTTTTGCGCCTTTTGCTTGGCTTGGGCAAATGCTTTTTCCGAAGCCGTTTGTCTGGCTCCTGCAGGATCATCGGCCACAAAGGTAACCATTGCCACTGGCGTGCTCATCCCGTTAATTCGCGACAGCAGCGAATTACTTGTAGTGTCGCCAACCGAAACTCCAGCATCCTTGGCCGTATCGAGCAGTTTTGCCACCAGCGACACCAGATCTTCCTCGGAAAGCTTGTCGATGCCGCTGACTGATAGACGCAATGACTTGGAAATATTTACCTCGGGCTTGGCGGTCGCTTGTGGATTTCCGCCGCCCAGGTTGATCATGTTGTTATTTCCTCCGGCGGCATTGTTCGCAACGTTCATCCCACGATCCACGAGTTCGAGCTTTTCAATTTTGAGCTTCTCGAATGCCTCCTTGGCCCGGCGCAAAGCGTCACGATATTTGACGACGGCGTCGCCTGTAAGTTCCGCGGAAGCCGCTGCTTTTATTTCAATTTCCAATCGGTTGGGTTTGATCGACGATTCGCCCACCGCAGATACCGAAATACCCGGATCATCGGCGGCAGCTACTTTGCAAAGTCCGAACAACAATAATCCAGCCAGCAGAATGCAGAAATGAGGTTTCATCGTAATCCCAATTGAGCAAATGAAGAGATCGTTGCAGGAATATCAAACGTCCAGAAAGTTTATGCAGTGCAAAAACGGAGGTTGGCAATCAAATTACGGGTAAAGGCTCTTTCTGGCGAATTCTCATTTTGGTCCTGAGGACGCTGCATCCTCGGCAACGCTGTTAATGGGATAAGCGGTGATAGCAATGTTGGAAATTGCAAGCAACGCATGCGGCGTCAGCATTAAACGGCCACCAACAGAATCCATGTCCTTACCCCGAAACAATTGCACAATGTCGCCGTTGGATTTCGCAATTTCGTAGATGCCGCGCGGCGTAAATTGGTAAATTCGATCCGCCGTCATCAACGGCCGCACCCAACTAGTGCCCATCGCCACAGGTTTGGACCACAGAAGTTGTTGAGTTTTCAGATCGTAGGCTGTGATTTCTTCGCCGCCCAAATAAATTCGCTCCCGATCCACTCCGGCCAAAACCGCATTTTGCGAGACCGGCCGGTTCCAAAGAACCTTGGGGTCTTCTGGATCGACCGCATATAGCCGTCGAGAGCGCATGCCTTTGATGTATAGCACTCCGTCCAGCATTACCGGATCGCTGACCGTAATTTGCTCCGGCGGCTGATTATAATAACGATCGGTGCTGGGAATTTCGGCGTCGTAGTTGAGTCCCCAGGCAATCGCTCCGGTCGATGGATTCATCTGCACAAAGGTGCCCGCGTTCGTATCGACATATAGCAAACCACCGGAAAGCAATAACGCCGGAACGGACAATCGCGTTATCGAGTAATACATTTGGCGCGGATCGGTTTTGTAGCTCCCCAATTTTGTGTTCCATAGCAACTTGTTGTCTGTCCGGTCGATGCACAAGATGTTGAGCTCGCTCGGCTGATTTGGCTTGTAAGCGCCAGCGTAAATATGCCCATCGTTTGCCACGGGCATGCCCGTAATGGTCCATTCCTTCAAGCCGTCTTTGGCCGATTTGCTGTTGAATAGCTCCTTGCCCGTCGTTGGATCTCGGGCGATGAGATAATAGCGCACATCGTTCTGATTTGGATTGGCCGCCGGGTCGCGCGCCACACTCCACACTTTATCGCCGCAGGAAGCTATCGCCGATTGCTCCAAAAACATATTGCGTCCGGGATTGAATTGATTTTGCCCTTGATTGTTTTTCATCAAATCGAAAAACCGGGCGCTACGCCAAGCCAATTTGCCCGTGAGCAAATCAATCCCTACGTCATAACCAACCATGTCGGAATAGACGCGGTTTGCGTCGACTGTTGCGGGCGGCACAAAATCAGACGCATACTGACGACCGTACATTTGGTCGTACACTGCCAAGCCTTCTCGATTACCCAAGACTGGATTAATCTGCGCGAACCAGCGGAATTGCCAGAGCGGCTTGGTATCGGCTGGGAGCTGAATTTTATTCGACGACGCCGACCGATTAGGCGTCGTCGAGTCATCCGTTTTCATGCTCGTTAGTTTTTCCAGGTGGTCGACCGCACGGACGCTTTTGCCGCCTAGAATCACCGAAGCGTCAGCGTACCGCTGGCGCAATTGATCGAGCGCCTGTTGAAACTCGGATCCGCGGCCCTCGCGCGCCAAAGCAATGGCAATTTTGGTCAGCAGCTGTGCCGGCGGAATGTTGCTGTCGGGACGAAACTTTAGAACGCTGCGCCACGCTTGAATTGCGCCGGAAAAATCCCCTCGTTCAAACTGTAAGTCGCCCCAGCGATTGGCAGCTGCGTCGCCTGAGGTTGTGTACAAATACTGCGTGGCAACCGTGGCAAGCTTCTCGGCCTCGTCTTTTCCTTGGGCTTGGTCAAGCACATTTTTGGCTTCGGGATCGTTGAACAACCGATAAGCTTTCTTTCCTTCGTCCGGCAATTCCGCAAATAACCGCGCCAACAATCCCGCGGGAGGCACCATGACGCCGTCTTTATAGGGCACTAACGCAGCGCCTTTTGCAGAGTACAGCTTTTCTAACTGCTTAAACGCTTTTTCCCATTGCGATCGCTGGACATATCGGCGGTAATCGTTAATCGATTCGATCACATCGCTCGGAACGGTCGATAGCAAGAACGGCTGGTTAACATCGTTTGTCGTGGTCGCCATGCCATTGACCACCATCACACCTTGTGCGGTAGCCATGGCAACTGCGGAAATGAAAATTGCCCAAACCAGCAGGAACTCCTTTACCTGGCGCATAGTATTAGCCCCGAAGCATGTGTAATTGAAGCGGAGAATACTGCACTTCCCCGAGCAAACTCGGAATATACAGCAAATTTGAACCGGGTAGCTATCCGCCCATCCTAAATGAGAGTTCGTGCAGTTTGCAACTAAATTGGGCCGGCGCGAAGCTAGAATTGAGAATTTCGGAAGATTTGTTACAATAATGTCCTCTGGTAAACCTCCGTTTTCTAAAACCGTCGGAGGGCGGCCGATGCGGCGAATGATTTCTAAAAAGCCTGTGTTGCTGCGGGCGTTAAAGCCGCAGTGGCTGTCACTGTGCGTATGCTTTGTCAGCACACTAGTACTGGGATACAAATTGCTGGCTGAGGAAGCAGCATCAACCAACAGCGAAAAGCCCGAAAAAAAAGCCAGCACGGCTGAACCCTGGTCGACGGAAAATTCGGCTCTTTACCCGAGTGGCACGTCCAGCACTTTGGCAGATGTCGAGCCCATCAATGCCGACCAAATGGCCGCCCGCATCGACGGGTTGTTGGCTGCCGCGTGGAAATCCGCCGGCGTAGAACCTGCTCCGTTCACGACCGATTCTGAATTTGTGCGGCGCGCTTATCTGGATTTGATTGGGCGCATTCCATCCGTGGCCGAAACTCTGGAATTTGTGGACGATGCCCATGCGGATAAGCGTACACAACTGGTCGACAATTTGCTTCAGCGCGGCGCTTGGGCAGAAAATTTTGCCAACGCGTGGCGCGATTTATTGCTGGCCGGTTCTGCAAACCCGGAAATTCGGGCTCAAGCGGCGGCCTTGGAAAACTGGCTGCGGCTGCGATTTGCGGTAAATATGCCGTACGACAAAATGGCGCGGGAGTTAATTACCGCCCGTGTGCAGCAGGCCAACACCGATTTTAACGAACCCAGCCCGGCAGCCTTTTATCTAGCCGCCGATTTTAAACCCGAGCAATTAGCAGCGAGTACTTCGCGCGTATTTTTGGGAATTCAGTTGCAATGTGCACAATGCCACAACCACCCCTTCGCTAGTTGGAAGCGCGAGCAGTTCTGGCAAATGGCGACGTTCTTCAAAGATATTAGCAATGAAGCGGCTATGGCGGCCGAAAAACCGTCGACCTTAGCGACGCTCGTTAATCTGGTGGCGATGGACAATGCAGACAGCCTGACTATTCCAGACACAAAAATTGTCGTAAAGCCGCAATTTCTTGATGGGACAACACCCAATCGGAAGGCGGACCAATCCAAACGCGAAGTGTTGGCTCAGTGGATCGTGAATTCGTCCAATCCATTGTTCACCCGAGCAGCGGTAAACCGTTTATGGGATCACTTCTTCGGCCGCGGCCTGGTTAGCCCCGTCGATCATTTGGATACAGCCGGCCCTCCCTCGCAACCGCAAGTATTTGATGAATTGGCTCAACAGTTTGTGCTACATGGTTACGACATCAAGTATTTAATTCGGGTGATCACGGCTACTCGGGCTTACCAGCTCTCGAGTGAGACCAGCGACAAGCCGAACGATCAGCAATTGGCGTTGTTCGCACGCATGCCGTTGCGGCGGATGAGCGGCGACCAGCTTTTTGCCAGTTTTGTACAAGCCACCGGCTTCCAGACTGGTGGCGGACAGGCGACGCAAGCAACTCAATTGGAGCCGACAGCGCGAGATGATTTTCAAACTCGATTCAACGATAACAGTGTGCCTCAAACCGAAGCACCGACAACCATCTTGCAGGCACTAGCCTTGATGAACGGCAAATATGTGACCGACGCAACCGATTTGAAGGCTAGTCGCGTGTTTGCTTCAATTGCCGATGCCCCGTACTTGGATACAAAAGGCCGAATCGAAATGCTCTTTCTGTCGGCTTTAAGCCGTCGGCCCGATGCCTCGGAGATGGAGCAATTGTCGGCTTACCTTTCGAGTACGCCCAAGCACGACGAAAAATCAGCCCTGGCCGACATGTTTTGGTCGCTACTAAATAGCGCTGAGTTTGTGTTGAACCATTAACTTCGTCAAGCAGATCTTGCTTCGAGCATTCTCCCATCGCGAGGACATTTATGTGCGGCATTCACAATTTGCACCGCTTTGCCGGACCGTTTTCGCGTCGCGATCTGTTGCGGCTGTCGCTTACGGGAGCTGTAGGAATATCTGCCAGTGGTTGGTTCGAAGCGCTGGCGCATGCTGCGGCTGACGATAAGAACCGTCACCGCTCTTGCATCTTGCTATGGATGAACGGCGGCCCCAGCCAGATGGATACCTTCGATTTAAAGCCTGGCTCACGCAACGGTGGATTATTCAAAGATGTTTCCACCGCTGCCGACGGCGTTAAAATCAGTGAGCATTTGCCGCAACTCGCACAATGGACCAAGCGGATGGCGATTGTCCGTTCGATGACCGCCAAAGAAGGCGATCACGGCCGCGCCACGGCGTATGTTCGTACCGGCTACGTTCCCGCTGGTCCCATTCACTACCCCACACTGGGTTCGTTGGTGGCCAAGGAACTCGGCCGGCCCGACGCGGAGCTACCCAATTTTGTTAGCATTGCTCCTAACCGGGCGCTCAGTCCGGCTGCTTACAGCGCCGGCTTTTTAGGTGCAGGTTACGCGCCGCTGATTGTCGGCGAAAAGGCTGCGGCTGGCAAAGATGCTGCCCAACTGGAAGTGGACGACATTGCGCCGCCGACGGAAATTCAACCTGAGATTGTGAATTCGCGATTAAAGCTGCTCAATACGCTCAACGCCGGCTTTTTGAAAAATCATCCCGATGCGCCAGCCAGCAGCTACCAAGCCGCATACCAAAGGGCAGTCGAGTTAATGCAAAGCAAATTGGCTGCCGCCTTCAAGCTGGAAGAAGAGCCGGCTGAAGTACGCGATGCTTATGGACGAACCCGGTTTGGCCAAGGTTGCTTGCTAGCTCGACGGCTTGTGGAACGGGGCGTGCCGTTTGTTGAAGTGACCTTGAGTACCATCGATGGCGCTGGCGCTGGTTGGGACACTCATACCGACAATTTTGAAGGCGTTCGCAAGCTTTCCGGTGTGCTCGACCCCGCTTGGGCAACCTTGATGAAGGAGCTCGATCAGCGCGGTCTGCTCGATAGCACTTTGATTGTGTGGATGGGAGAATTCGGACGCACGCCGCAAATTAACTCCGCTGGCGGGCGAGATCACTATCCGCAAGCATACAGTAGCGTATTGGCTGGGGGAGGAATTCGAGGCGGCCAAGTCATCGGAAAAACAAGCGACGATGGCATGACCGTGACCGATCATCCCGTTACCGTGCCCGATCTTTTGGCGACGGTATGCACGGCTCTGGGAATGGACCCGATGCAACAAAACGATTCGAACTTGGGTCGGCCCATCCGCATTGTTGATCCAGTTGCCAAGCCGATCGCTGAGGTGTTGCTGTGAAGCGCAACTGGTTTGCGCTCGTTTGCTGCAGTTTTGGAGCGCCACTCGTCTTGTGGATGGTTCTCGTATCGAGCGACATTGTTTTGTCCCGTGGCGACGACGTGCCAAATGCCACAACCTCCGAAGTTGCTTCGTCCTCGGATATTTCACTTCCCGATGCTGTACCATCGCCAAACGGGGCGTCATCCAACACTAAGTCGTCCGATACGGGCGACGTACAGGAGTTATTGTTGCTGGGCCCCACCTACCCGCTGCGCATTAACTTGCACATTGATGTCAGTGGCATCAAATTCCATGACGTATGGCAACGCGTTGTCGATGAAAGTTTTGATCGGTTCGATACGGAGAAAAAGGGACACATTTCGGTCGAGCAAGCGAATCGCCTGATCGCACTATTTTCCTCTGGCGGAGGACAGCCGCGAATCGCGCCGCCCTCTTTGGCGACGATGATGAAAATGTCCAAGGGATACTCGCGAGAGGAAGCGACCGCTCAATTAGCAAAAATTGCGCCGCCGTTTACTGTGCGACATCATTTGGCCAGTCGCGGTGCGGGACCGGCGTTGTTTTCGTTGCTGGATACTGATGGCGACGGACGACTCTCCCGCGCCGAACTAAACGCCGCTGAACAAAGTCTCCGTGGCCGGGATTTTAATGACGACGGGCTAATCACTGCGGAAGAATTAATTTCCGGTCCTGGCCGGGGCGCCGAAAGTCGTGGCGGCCAAGGGACGTCGCTCGCCGTGGATGGACCTGTGATCGCCATCAGCCCCGCCACATCGACCGAGGCGTTGGCAGAAACACTGCTCTTCCGCTATGACCAGAATCACGATGGGCAGCTATCGCTAAGCGGAGCGACCCCAGAGCTTCGGGCTCCCGCAAATATGTTCGCCAAGTTCGATTTAAATCATGATCAAATGCTTGATCGGTCGGAGCTGACCGCTATGCTGCAATCGTCGGTCGACATGGAAATGTTCTTTTCGTTGGGACGTTCCACAGGCCAGCGGCATCGATCAAACGACAATGCCCAGGCGGCAACTATCGGCTATCGCTTGCGCATCAAATTGGACGGCGGTTATCGGTTGACAGTTGCCGAAATTGAAATCGATTTTCGCCGTAACAATCGCGATCCTGCACAAGCCAATCAGTCGCCCAACTTTTCCAATTATGACCAAAACAAAGATGGTTTTCTGAGCAAGGACGAATTGTCGACGGCTGGGATGGCAAATAACCTGCCGCTAATGGACACCAATAGCGACGGCAAAGTTTCCCCAGAGGAATTCGAGGCCTTCTTCCACTGGCAAAGCGAAATTGCCGGCGCCCAGTTAGTGCTGGAAGCGACCGACGAAGGACAGGACTTGTTCACCTTGTTGGATCGCAATGGTGATGGTGTTTTGTCTCCCCGTGAATTAAAATCAGCCGCCGACATTTTGGCCACGGATGATAGCGACCACGATGGTTTCATCACCAGCGCCGACATTCCATATCACGTTATGCTGGAGCTCTCGCGCGGCGGAGCCAGCGCCGCGGCCAATCCCCTTGTGTCTTTAGGCTCCCCAGCTCGACAACCGCGCCGCACCAAACCAACCGTATCACCGCCGGATTGGTTTACTAAAATGGATCGCAACGGCGACGGTGAAATCAGCCCCTCCGAATTCTTGGGCAGTCGAGAACAATTCGATGCACTGGACACGAACCGCGACGGTCTTATCGACGCTGCGGAAGCGGCGGCGGCGGACGCCAAACGGCCGCACTGAAATTGTGGGCCTAACACTGCAGGCACATTGTCTGGCTAGCCTCATACTCTTCGAATGGCCTAAGATTTGCTTCCCTGGACATGGCAAAGGAGATTACTCATGGCCGAACATACACCTAGTTCGAAAGATTCGTCGGAGATTACTCGCGAAAAACTGATCGATTTGCTCAATGAAGACCTGGCCCGTGAGTATCAAGCCATTATCGCCTACGTGGTTTATTCGCAGGTTTTGAAAGGCGCACAATATATGAATATTGCCGGCGAACTAAAAAAGCACGCCGGCGAAGAGTTACAGCATGCG
The DNA here is from genome assembly GCA_035656635.1 of Pirellulales bacterium. NCBI lineage: Bacteria > Pseudomonadati > Planctomycetota > Planctomycetia > Pirellulales > Pirellulales bacterium. The sequence goes on along the minus strand of DASRSD010000134.1, from coordinate 32,170 downwards.
TTAATAGTTTCTAAGCAAATCGATTATTTGGGTGGCATGCCGTCAGTACAGCCCAAGCCAGTCAAAACATCGGAAAAGGCAGAGGAGATGTTGCGGTTCGATTTAGAGAACGAAAGCGAAACGATTCGCAACTACCGGCAACGAATCCGACAATGCGAGGCACTGGGGGAATTTGCAATGGCCGAACAAATCAGAAAAATCCTGGTGAATGAACAAGAACACCAAATCGATCTGGCGACCGCATTAGGAATTGACGTCCCGAAGGTCTAAAACCCACTTAAACGAGTGGAAAGTTACCGCTTTGGAACACAGATTGCATCCCAATTGCCGCGTTATATTCATTCACGAAAAACAAAGCATTTTAGGAGTTCATCATGGAAATCCTTGCCTTAGCAGCTTTGCCTTTGGCCGCAATTGGATACTCGATTTTGTACTTGTTATTGGGCGGTGGCTTCGGGGGCGCGATACTCATTTTTATCCTGGCTAAAATGCTGGGACGTTAATAACACCAACAGAATTTCCGCAATCGAGCTGTAAATCAAGCCCAAGGAAGTCTTGAAAAGGAAAGAACGCATGCCTTCCAGCACCCACAAGCAATGGGGACTATGCATCTCGTGCAAGTGGTGGCAATTGGAACCGGAAGCAAAAGCCGAGCCGGCAACCGCGGGATATTGCATCGAAGAGACTTTGCAGCCATACCAACTGCGTATCACGGGTGACGGTGGATGTAATCTGTATATGGAAGGCGAACCAGCCCGAGGTAAAGGTTCCAGCGCAACGCCTCCTACGGCGAAGCCTGCACGCTAGATTCCGCTCAAAATCATCTCTGGCCACCGAAGTGATCCCTAAATTGCCAAAATGATCGCTTTTTGACCATTGATCATCACGATGCCCATAACAAAGCAACGGGAAAACGGTGCATCAAATTTGCTAAAGGAATAACGCCGCCTTCATAACATTCGCCGCTCAGAATATTGAGCCATGCTCCCGGAGGAACTTCAATGGCGGAGTCGCTCCATGATCCAGCCAAGTTGACATTCAGCCGTGGGACAATTGTCAGAATTTTCTCCGCCCGAACAAATGCCAGAATGTGGTCGGCCTTCGTCCCTTTGGCATAGGTGGGCTCGTACGAGCCCGATTCAAATAGTTCCGGCCGTTGCTTTCGCAAATTCAAGGCTTGCTTGATCAGCCATAATTTCGGCAAACCTGGGGCAGCTTGCGCCCAAATTGCTTCGGGCGACATTTGCTCCAAGTCATTTAGCAACTGCTGGCGGCGTAAAAAATCGACCGGCGTGCGGTTGTCAGGATCAACGAGTCGCAGATCCCATAATTCCGAGCCTTGGTAAATGTCTGGCACGCCAGGCGAAGTCAATTTAAGCAAAGTGTGAGCCAGTGAGTTAACCCATCCCAACGGAGCCAGCTCGGCCACAAGCGCCGCCATCGAGTTGCAAAAGTTTTGATCGGCCATTACCCCAACTGTAAATTCCGCCAATGCCTTTTCGTACGCTTCATTCGGCGCGGTCCATGAGGTTTGCTGTTTACTTTCCCGAGCTGCTTTCAGCAAATAAGCTTGCAGGCGATCGACTTCTATGGGCCACGCCCCGAACGCGGTTTGATAAAACAGATATTCCAGATTCCTGTCGGGTTGGAACTGCGTTTTGTACCGTTCGTTGTTGATCGCCCAGTTGCGCACGGCGGCCGCCCATCGTTGTGGAATTTCCGAAAGCAGCGCCAGCCGTAAGCGAACATCCTCGCCGCGCTTGGTGTCATGAGTTGTGGTGGCAAGCATCGTGCGCGGGTATCGAGCCAGCATTTCTAAATTTGCTCGATGAAAGCGCTCGGCAGAAACTGCAAACCGATTAGGCTCACTGCCAACCTCATTCAAGGCGACGAAGCGGTTGTAGCAATAGAACAGCGTATCTTCGATTCCCTTGGCAGTGACTGGGCCGGTGCTTTGCTGAAAACGCATGACCAATTCCGTTTCCGCCTGCCCACGCGCTTCCAGAAGCAAAATGCCGCGAAAGAAATCGAACAAATCAGAATCTAAATCGGGACGATTTGCTTTCGCGGCGTCAATCGCTTCATGGATGTAGCGGCGATCGGTCTCGCTCACCGTGCCTTTTTCCGCCTGCACATAGGTTCGATACACGCTGAGACAAGAAATTACTTCCCGCAGCATTGAATTCAATTCGCGACGAGTGTAATCACGATAGGCTGGCCGATTTTCGCAAATCTCCGCCAGCTGGCCAGTCAAGCGATTCAAATCGCTGGCAAACAAATCCCGCATGACCAAATGCTTTTTGTCGTGAGCCAACTTGGCGTAGTCGGTCGATTCGCCAGTAAACTCGGCATAAAACTCGGTTAGCGGCGTTTCGCCCTCGGGATCGATAAATACTCGCATCGCGCGATTCAAAAAATCATAACCCGTCGTGCCGGCGATCGGCCAATCCTCCGGCAAGGACTCGTCCGGCATGAGAATCTTTTCGGCCACAATCCATGCTTGCGGAGCCGCCTGTAACAAACGGGAACAATACTGCTGCGGATCGCGCAAGCCGTCGGGATGATCAATGCGCAAGCCGTCGAGCACGCCGCGCTTCAGCCAGTGCAAGACCAAAGCATGGGTATCGGCAAACACTTGCTCATCTTCCATGCGCAATCCCACCAGTGTGTTAATATCGAAGAAACGGCGGTAATCAAGTTCCTGTTTGGCCATCCGCCAAAACGCGAGCCGATAATTTTGCCGCTCCAGAAGATCGTCAAGTCGATCCGGGGACGCATTGATGTCGGCCAAAATCTTATCGATCACGGCCGCCCATTCCGGATGTGCAGCCAATTGCTCATCCAACATTCGGCGCAGGATTTCCTTGTCGCGATGCCTGCGACTAATGCTGCGTTGGTCGGTGCGATGTGCAGGAGGCAGGTGCTTGGCCACGTCGGCGGCGAACGACAGCAAGTCGGACCCGGTTTCCTCTGCTGCAGCCGCAAGAATGTCGTCCAACGATCGTGGCGCCATCGGCAGGAGATGTTCTTCATAGCGCACACGGAACGAGCCCGCCTCACGCTCGATACGAATTTTTCCGGCGGCAATGACCCGGCCGTAATGATCGCCGAGAATCGGAATGAGAACGCGGTTGTAAAGCGTTCTTTCTTGCGGTTCCCAATCGACGTCGAAGTAAGCCGCGTAGCGGCTCGACGGACCGTTTTCCAGCACGTCCCACCACCAGCGATTCCCGCTGTGCGAAATGCTCATGTGGTTGGGCACCACGTCCAGCATTTGGCCCAAGTGATGCTTCCCCAGCGTGTTGCAAAATTCATTATGCCCCAGGGTGCCGCCCAGTTCGGCGTTTACGCTTTGATGATCGAGCACGTCATATCCATGCGTGCTGCCCGGCGCGGCTTGCAAATACGATGAGCAATAGACGTGGCTGATGCCCAATGCCTCCAAATAGGACGCAATGGCCGCCGCCTCTAAAAATCCGAACCCCGGTCTCAATTGAAGCCGATACGTGCAACGCGGATGATAGGTTGCAGCATCGCTCATGGAGCACGGAGATTAAAAAAGTTCTGGGCAAAGTGCAGGCATTCGATCACGCCGGACGACTCACGGTTTTCCGCCCAATAGGTAAATGATTGCGGCCAACGGAATTTCCACCCAATCCGGACGATTATTCAACTCATATCCCATCTCATAAATCGCCTTTTGAAGCAAATAAAAATTCAACAGTAATTCGCGGTCCTTTGCCGCCGGGGGAAAAAATGCAGCGTTTCCAATGGTCGTTTGATAAGCCTGCAAGAAAGTGCCCACAATAGAAATTGCCCAGGCGGTTCCAGCGTGCTTTAGCGGCTCCGTAGTTTCCGGGGTGTGCAATCCAGCAACAGCCACATGATTGAAGCCTTGCGCAGCGGCATAATGAAACGAGCGGATCATGCTGGCGACATCTTGAAGCGGCGAACATTTGATGCGGCGCTCGGAAAAAGAACGGAGCGGTTCACCTTCGAAATCGATGATTACGAAATCTTTACCGGTGTACAATACCTGCCCGAGATGGTAATCGCCGTGGCAGCGAATTCGTTCGGCCACAATCCTGCCGGAAGTAATCGATTTCAGTTGATCCAGGACATGCTTTTCCTGATCCAATACTTGGCGACCGAGTTGCTGAGCCCGGGGCGAAAGATGGCTTAATCGCTTTTTCAAACGTTGCAGATTTTGCACCGCCGATTTTCGCGCAGATTGATACAGCGAACGCTGATAGAGTTGCGAGAATACTTCTGGCGCAAAGGTCGGCGTTTCCGGATCGGAAGCCAGAGCCTTGTGCATTTCTGCAGTGCGCTGCCCTAACAAAGTTGCCGCGTGCAGAAAACCGCTGGCGAGTTCTTGGATTGGCGCGGGAGAAGGCACGGCAGCGATCTCCCACAACGACTGATTCCCCAATCCCTCGGAACGGGGCCACCTTTCCATCGGCAGTGTCAAAACTTGCTCGAAATAGCGGCTCAAATTATCCAATGCGAACTGCCAGGCAGTTTCCGTTTGCGGCACGAAGACATTTAAAACTGCCAAGGTGAGCGGTTCGCTGCCTTCCGTTTCATATTCCAAAGCGGACAGCAACGGCGGCGTATGGGGAAAATTTCCATGTTCGACAAAAAACCGCCCGATTTCCAAATCCGGATTAACGCCAGGCTTGATCCCGCGAAACAATTTCAAAATGGCCTTATCGCCGTAAATAATTGAGGTATTACTTTGCTCGCCCTTAACGACCACTGCAGGCAAAGCTCCCATGTCCGCAGGCAAAAAAGTCCGCAGTGTAGGCAAATGAGAAACGGTAAGTTCGCCGGTTTGGCTCTTCCATCGACGGCGGCGATCCAAGGTATCCCACAGCGCGGCGGCAAACGCGGCGTCGCTCGTAGCATCGAAGACTACACCGGCTTGCTTGGTATCGCGCAGGTGAACGCGGAGTATGGCTGATTTAGGTGCCGCAGCAAGAAATGACTCCAAAGCATCTCCGGCAACAAAACCTAGCGGCAACAAATAGATTTCTGGCTCGCCATCGGTGTAATCTACTTGAGCCAACGCCAGGTATCTGGCTAGCGGATCTGCCGGCGAGTTGCCCAGCAGCACGGCGTTGGTAATGGTAACGTTCTGAATGGTTCGCGCTTTGCCGCTGAACCAACGTTGCCCGCACAACCAACCGCGCAGCGACGCTTCCAATTGAGTCTTCGCCCGCCCTTGAAAAATTTCGGCCCAATGCGCATGAACATTCGCGCGCGGCAGCCGATCTTCGGGCTTGCCGTCGGATTGCATACTAAGTTTTCCATCCGTGGGTGTTATTTCCGAGGGCGCTAGCGCAAACCAATAAAAGGCGTGCGGTCCCAGCGTGAGCAAATATGGCAGCTTGCCGATCGTTGGGAAGCGATTATGCCCAAACAACTCCACAGGCACCCGGCCTTCATACGCGGACAGGTCGAGTTCTACATACTGAGAAAAACGCGAAAGATTGGCCACGACCAATACTTGATCATCGTCCAACTGCCGCACGAAGGCTAGCACTTTCGCATTTTCTGGCAGCAGCAATTCGAGCGAGCCGCGCCCAAAGGCAGGATGCTGGTTTCGCACGGCAATTAACCGCTTCATCCACCACCACAACGATTGTGGATTGTTTCGCTGCGTTTCTACATTTACCGTTTCGTACAAATACTCCGGATCAATCACTACCGGCAAGTACAGCTTTTGCGGATTAGCTCGCGAAAAACCAGCATTACGGTCGGAGCTCCACTGCATCGGCGTGCGCACGCCGTCACGATCGCCGAGATAAATGTTATCCCCCATGCCGACTTCGTCGCCGTAGTAAATGACCGGAGTGCCCGGCAGCGAAAATAGCAAGCCCTGCAATAATTCGATGGTCCGGCGGTTGTTATTTAACAGGGGCGCCAATCGTCGTCGAATGCCCAAGTTGATCCGCGCTTGCGGATCGTGAGCATAAACTCGGTACATGTAGTCACGCTCTTCATCCGTGACCATTTCCAAGGTCAATTCATCGTGGTTTCGCAAAAACAAAACCCATTGGCAGTTGGCGGGGATAGGGGGCGTTTGCTGCAGAATGTCGACGATGGGAAATCGGTCTTCCATATGCTTGGCCATAAACAGGCGCGGCATGACGGGAAAATTAAAAGCCGTATGGCACTCGTCGCCATCGCCGAAGTAGGCAATGGCATCTTCTGGCCATTGGTTGGCTTCCGCCAGGAGCATGCGATCCGAAAACCGGGCGTCCACATAGCGGCGCAGCTCTTTCAAAAAAGCGTGCGTCTCCGGTAAGTTTTCGCAATTAGTTCCTTCGCACTCGAACAAATAGGGCACCGCGTCCAACCGCATGCCATCCACTCCCATTTCTAACCAGAATGAAACCGTTTCCAACAACGCCTTTCGCACTTGCGGATTCTCGAAGTTCAAATCCGGCTGGTGAGAATAGAACCGATGCCAGTAATATGCCTTGGCCACGGGATCCCATGTCCAGTTGGACGCCTCGAAATCTTTGAAAATGATTCGGGCTTCCTTGTATTTGTCTGCCGTGTCGCTCCAGACGTAAAAATCTCGCGCGGAAGAACCGGGCTTAGCGCGCCGCGCACGCTTAAACCATGGGTGCTGATCGGAGGTATGGTTCAATACCAACTCGGTGATCACTCGCAGCCCGCGTACATGGGCATCTCGCAAAAACGCTTTGAAATCTCGCAACGTGCCATAAGATGGATGCACGCTGGTGTAATCGGCAATGTCGTACCCATCATCCTTCAGTGGAGATGGATAAAACGGCAACAACCACAGTGCGGTAACGCCTAGGTCCTGCAAATAGTCGAGTTTGCTGGTCAGGCCGGGAAAATCGCCGACGCCATCGCCGGAACTATCGGCAAACGCACGCACGTGCACCTGATAGATAACGGCGTCCTTATACCAAACCGGACCACCTTCGACGGCGCCCCGATGTATTTCCGAGGCGAAGGCAGGTGCTGTGAGGGATTCCGGAGGCATAACCTATAAATCAATGCTTGTCGACCAGGCATTATAGACCCACCAAGCAAGCCCGCGAAGACCGCCGAAAAATTCTGCCAATTCAGCAGCGACCAAACATTCAAGTGTACGTCGGGGGAGAGGGGTCAGGGATAATTGCTAACCGCTGCGTGCCCGGGTTCGAGCGGCTTTCCGAGCAGAAGCGGACCGTTCGGCAGCCGATCGGGCACCCGCAGCGGCTCCGCCTAAGCGGCCGCCTTTTTTTGCCGCGCTTTTGTCGGTCTTGGTTCCACGACCGGAACCGCCCGGTTTTCGGCCGCCGTGAGTCATCTTATTTACGGTGGCCCAAGCGCGTCGTTCGGCTTCATTTTTTGGCGTTCCGCGATCCTCATAGCCTTCCTCAATATGCTCCGCCTGACGCTTTTGTTTATTCGTGTACTTAGATTTTTCTCCCCGGGGCATAACAACTTGCCTTTCTTATAGCAACATGATTCTTTCAGGGCCGAACTTGCCAACCATAAAGCGACAAAGCAATGCGGTCCATGCGATGCATCGTCGGAATATCCCAGTCCCATTCTCACATAGGTACCGGCGCCTGTTGCTATGCAGGTTTAATGCCGGATCATAGGGTTTTCAGTGTTGTGCCAATGCGATAGAAATAAAAGAATGAATTGGCTTAAGTGCGACCATTTTGGTTTTGAAAGCATCACATTTTTTACAGAGCTTTTAGTTCACTGAAAATACGCCAGACCCTGAAATCCACTCGCGTATAGCACTCGCGCCGTCAATTGGCAATAAGGGTTTGGCCCCGGCATAGCGTGTGCAAAATGGGAGAGCATAGAATTCCCGCCTTCCGTTTAATGATGGCGCCCTAGTCGCGTATCAATGCAAAAAACTATCCCCCAATTGCACGAACGCCGCCTTCCCGTGGGCGCGGAATGCTTGCCAGAAGGCGGGGTGCATTTCCGAATTTGGGCCCCAAAGCCTCGCCGCGTGTATTTGTCTCTCGCGCTCGATTCTGCACGTCCGAACGAAATGGAACATTTTCGAATGAAAACGGAAGGCACCGGCTATTACTTTCTGCATCGCGAGGACGCAAAACCGGGCATGCTCTATGGCTTCCGAATAGACAACCAGCCGAAGATTTTCAACGACCCGGCGTCTAGGTTCCAACCCCAGGGAACGACCGGACTATCCCAAATTGTAGATCCGCAATCTTTTGCGTGGTCAGATCACACCTGGAAAGGTTTGGGGCCACGCGGCCAGGTAATCTACGAGATGCATGTGGGTTCCTTTACCGCGAAAGGGACTTTCGAGGCCGCAGCGGAAGAGCTGGCGGAACTGGCTCGCATTGGAATTACTGTAATCGAAGTCATGCCCGTGGCGGAGTTCTCTGGGCGGTTTGGTTGGGGTTACGACGGTGTTTTGATGTTCGCGCCGACGCATTTGTATGGCACACCAGATGACCTTCGGCGCTTTGTCGACGCGGCTCATGCAGCTGGGTTGGGCGTTATTTTGGACGTTGTTTATAACCATTTCGGGAATGTCGACAATTACCTGGGGGTATTTGCCGATAACTTTAAATCCGCGGCATACCAAAACGAATGGGCCGACGCAATTAATTTTGACGGCCACAACTCAACCGCGGTGCGCGAATTCTTTACGGCCAATGCGCGATATTGGATTGAGGAATTTCATCTAGACGGCTTCCGTTTCGATGCCACGCAGCAAATCTTTGACAACTCCGACGAGTACATACTGGCCGCAGTTGGACGCGCGGCAAAAGAGGGCGCCGGCAATCGCACACTTTATCTCGTAGCGGAAAACGAACCCGAGGATGTCGCCGCGCTTAAACCGCCCGAGGAGCATGGATGGGGGTTGGATGGAATGTGGAATGATGATTTTCACCATGCAGCTCACGTTCAACTTACCGGCGCCAATCCAGCTTATTATTCCGACTTTTCCGGGACGGTGGAGGAATTAGCAGCTTCGGTGAAGCGGGGTTTAATTTATCAAGGCCAACATTCCCGCTGGCAAAACAAACGGCGAGGAACGCCAACCACCGGGTTGCCGGCGTGGGCGTTCGTCAGCTTTCTGGAAAATCACGACCAGGTCGCAAATTCACCAACGGGCCAACGACTTCACCAGTTAACCAGCCCAAACCGTTATCGAGCGATGATCGCGTTGTGGCTACTTATGCCTCAAACGCCGCTGTTTTTTCAGGGGCAAGAATTTGCCGCCTCCAGCCCGTTTCTGTTTTTTGCCGATTTCTCCGGCCAAATGGCCGCGGCAGTCGTTGCGGGGAGAGCCAAATTTATGTCGCAGTTTCCCTCGCTAAGCTCCCAGGAAGCGCAGCGCAAGTTGCCAAATCCAACCGATCCTGCAACCTTCCACCGCTGCAAACTGAACTTTGCTGATCGAGAAACAAATCGTCCCCTGTACGATTTGCACATCGATTTGCTGAAACTTCGCCGAGAAGATTCCGTGTTTTGCCGTCAACAGGCCGACGCCTTGGATACTGCGATTTTGAGCACCGACTGCTTTCTAATCCGCTATTTTGGCGGAGATGGAGACGATCGGGTGATCATCATCAATTTTGGGCAAAAGCTGAATTATTTCCCGATTGCGGAGCCGCTACTGGCGCCGCCTGCCGACCGCCGATGGCAATTGCTGTGGAACAGCAACGCACCACGGTATGGCGGCGCGGGCGCCGTCACTCAGGAAACCGAAGCTGGCTGGTCAATCGAGGGCGAATCGACAACCGTATTTCAAGCGGTTGGCACCAATCGTGCAGGTCTGGAAGGCGCGACAAACGCCGAATTTTCGAAATAGCAGCTGCAGATGAGCACCCAAATTCAACACCGAATGTATCGCCCTGCTCTCCGCGAGCGCGACCCGGAAGTTCTGGTGGGGCGCGAGTGGCTGGTTACCAATGGCTTGGGCGGATATGCCTCAGGCACCCCTGCGGGAACGTGCACCCGCCGCTATCACGGTTTATTGATTGCCGCACTGCCGGCGCCGCTAGGTCGGTTTTTGATGTTTAACCATTTGGCGGAGGAAATCAAGTTGGAAGATCGAAAGATCATCCGACTCGATGCCGACGAAGTTTCTGCCAGAGGTTTAACTTTACATGCCGGCAATCTAGTCGAGTTCCGCTTGGAATCAGGGCTGCCGGTTTGGCGGTATGAAGTGGGAGCTGTGGAACTCGAAAAACGCGTGCTCATGCCCCATTTGCAAAACACGGTGCACGTTAATTATCGGCTGCTATCATCTCCCGGCGGATTGCGCTTGCGATTGCGGCCTTCATTTCACTTTCGGCCTCATGAAGCGCCGGTCAATGGCGAGCTGCCCAAATCGTATTCGTTTACTGCGATGAACGAACGATTTGAGGTTCGCTCCGAAATCGCTCCGCCGCTCAAAATGGTCTTGATTGCGAATCGCTGCAACATGGTCTTGGACGGGCGTTTTCGCGAAATTCACTATCGGACCGAGCGCGCCCGAGGATATGAAGACACGGGCAAACTGTGGAGCCCCGGTTATTTCCGCGCGGATTTGAATCCCGGCGACGAGGTCACGCTCGTTGGTTCCACGGAAGATTGGGACACCATTTTAGCCGTCGAGCCCCATGCGGCGCAGGAATCAGAACTGCAACGCCGCGAACGATTGCTGTTTCAATCGAATCCAAAAGCACAGGAAGGCTTCGCCGCCGAATTGGTGCTAGCTGCCGATCAATTCATTATTCGGCCTACGACCCGTGTGGCAGATGTGGCCGTCGCTCATGCCGCCGGCGACGATGTGCGAACCGTGATTGCCGGATACCATTGGTTCACCGATTGGGGCCGCGACACGATGATTAGCTTGGAAGGCCTGACGCTGTTGACCGGTCGGCAAAGCGAAGCTGGTTTTTTGCTGCGCACATTTGGCCGCTATGCCAAAGACGGACTAATTCCAAATTTGTTTCCCGAGGGTGAAGCCGAAGGCAGGTATCATACTGCTGACGCCACTTTATGGTACTTTCACGCGCTGGAGCGTTACCTGCGTGCAACCAACGACACGGAAACGCTGTACGTTTTGCTTCCCACGCTGCACGATATTGTAGAACATCATGTGCTCGGCACCCGATTCGGAATTCATGTCGATCCGAAAGATGGGCTGTTGTCGCAGGGACAGGAAGGCTATCAGCTTACCTGGATGGATGCCAAGGTTGGCGATTGGGTCGTGACCCCCCGTCGCGGCAAAGCAGTGGAGATCAATGCGCTGTGGTACAACGCCCTGTGCTTGCTCGAACACTGGAGCCGCGCGGTGGGAAATGCAACCGCTGCCACAGCCCTGGCCGAGCGCATCGCTCAAACCCGGACTGCATTCAACCAACGGTTTTGGTACGACGCCGGAGGTTACTTGTACGATGTGATCGACGGTGAAAAAGGAAATGACACTGCCTTCCGGCCAAATCAAGTGTTCGCCATTTCCCTCGATTTTCCGGTCCTGGACGAATCGCGCTGGAAGCCGGTTATGGAATTGGTGGCCGAGCGATTGCTAACCCCCATGGGTCTACGATCGCTCGCTCCGGGGCATGCCGATTACAAGCCAACGTATGATGGCGATTTACGCTCCCGAGATGCCGCCTATCATCAAGGAACCGTGTGGGCCTGGCTGATCGGATCGTACATTGATGCCTGGCTTCGAATCTATCCGGGCCAGTTAAGCCAGGCGCGCAAGCTGCTGGCCGCTTTTGAAAGCCACTTGAACGAGTCTTGCTTGGGATCGATCAGCGAGGTTTTCGATGCTGAAGGACCGTACCATGCACGAGGTTGCATCGCGCAGGCATGGAGCGTGGCCGAAGTGCTAAGGAGTTGGGTCAAAACATCTTCCGCTAGCACCGCTGCTCCCAATTCTTGAAAGCCGACGGTTTTCGCTCAAAAGCGACATGGGCGATTTTTTCTAATTTTAACGGCCGAAATCCTGTCCTAACGTAAAGATACAGGGTTTATTCCTGTCAGCCTGGCGTAAGAAAAGGCTAAAAAACCGACGATTGCGAAGTGCTAAGGACGCGCTCACTATAAAACTACTCGTCGGACCGGCTATACTTATATATTCTCCTATTCCCTCCCCCTGGAAGGACTTCCGGAATGCCAAACGTCCTGGTGATTGATGACGACCGGTCCGTCGTTCATCTAATTGAAAAAGCGTTTTCCAATCAATCGGAAGTTGAAGTGATTTCTGCGAGTTCTGCAGCGGATGGAATCGAGCGCATGCGGCAAGGCTCGATTGACGTGGTATTGCTGGATATCATGCTTCCGGATCTCTCGGGCCTGGATGCGTATCGCAGATTACGCGATTTGGATGCCAAGGTGCCGGTCGTATTCATCACGGTAGGGGGCACCAGCGACACGGCGATTGAAGCGATGAAATTGGGCGCTTTCGATTATTTGCTTAAGCCGCTCGATCTGGCACGTGTTCGTGAATTGGTTGGGCAAGCTCTAGAGATGCGGCGGTTGATGCATGTGCCGGTGCGTGTGCAAAGCCAGGATCCTAACAGCGCCAATGGCGATTCGCTGGTCGGCCGCACCACGCAAATGCAAGAAGTGTACAAAGCCATTGGACGTGTAGCATCGCAAAATGTGGCCGTATTGATCCGCGGCGAAAGCGGCACCGGCAAAGAATTGGTGGCCCGAGCGATCTACCATCACAGCGACCGGGCCTCGGGCCCATTTTTAGCGGTCAATTGCGCAGCCCTTACGGAAACTTTGCTGGAAAGCGAGTTATTCGGCCACGAGAAAGGCTCGTTCACCGGCGCTACTAGCCAGCGGATTGGAAAGTTCGAGCAGTGCTCCGGTGGCACCTTATTTATGGACGAAGTCGGCGATATGTCTCCCGTCATGCAAAGCAAAGTGTTACGCGTGTTGCAGGAGCAAAAATTCGAACGCGTCGGGGGTACGCAAACCATCCAAACCGACGTGCGCATCATCACGGCGACCAATCGTGATTTGGAACACATGGTGGCCCACAGTAAATTCCGCGAAGACCTCTATTACCGACTGAATGGCTTCACGATTAAAATTCCCCCGCTTCGAGAACGTAAAGAAGACATTTTGTTGTTGCTGGATTGGTTTTTGAATCGCTTCAAAAAAGATTTGGACAAAGACGTTCATGGCTTTTCGCCCGAACTGCTCGACGTGCTAATGAATTACTCGTGGCCGGGTAATGTGCGGCAGTTGCAAAGCGTACTCAAGCAAGCCATGGTACAGGCGACGGGCCCTGTGTTGATGGCAGACCTGTTGCCTTCAGAGGTGCGTGGCCAGACCTCCGAGGCGACGGCAAATGCCGGCAAGCCTGGTCCGGAATGTGACCTGACGACCTTGATTCAACAACGGCTCCAGGCCGGCTCGCAGTCGCTTTATGCCGAAATTTTGGAAGCCATGGAGCGGACACTGCTCACCGCTGTGTTGACCCATACCGATGGAAATCAATCCAAAGCCGCCGAAATTCTCGGGATCACGCGCGGTAGTCTACGCAACAAAATTCGGCTGCTGGGAATTAGTATTGAACGAACGGTAAATCTGGAAGAAAACGGGGCAGCCGACGAGCCGATTGCTAGCGAAGCCTAAATTTTCTAGTCCGCGGACAGGGAATGTCAGTCGCTAAGTGCCAGGCGCATCTTTTTGCGCCGAATATATGTTCTTTGGTACGGCTCTTGCTTATCTTAATGGGGCAGGATCTGCTTTTGCACGTCGAAAAGCGATGCTCTTTAAAGCGACTATTTACACCAAGGAGTTATGATCATGTCTCATGCATCGAACATAGGCCGCCACGCGCGACGGGGCGCCAAGCAAATGCGTTCCGCAGCCCGACGCATGCGCAATACTGCGGAAGAAGAAGGCAACGGTATGATGCATACCTTCCAGCAAATGGGGGGCGAAGCCATCGACGCCGTCAAGGATGGGTACGAAGGCGTACGAAACACAGCCCAAGAGTACGTCGATCAAGGACGGGCACGGGTCGGCTCCCTGGAACAGTCGTTCGAACGACAGGTCCAGCAGCGACCAGTAAGTTCAATTTTCGCGGCATTAGGCGTCGGGTTCCTGGCCGGATTATTATTCTGCCGACGGTAATGGCAAAGCTGCACGCTTGGAATAGCCATTCATTACGATCAATAAAAAAATCCCCGGCAGTGGTCGGGGATTTTTTATTTGTATTCAATTGAGCGCGAGACAAATATTTCTACGGCACTCGTCTTAATGCGCAATGCCTGCTAACAGCGGCAAAATAGGCTCTGCACCTGTTAGGCTGCCGAATTCCGCAAATTGGCGTCGGTCAAACTTCGGCGGAAGTTCTGTACGAGTAACAGGCACATTGCGAGGGGCTTCAATTCCGATCCGCACTCGCCCGCGCACGCTCGATAGCACTTTGATTTTGACATTATTGCCAATTGCAATCTCTTCTCCATCCCGTCGTGATAGCACAAGCATTTTTATGTCCTCCGTGAAATTGGCTCCTGCCAGGGAATCCGCGGCAGCAGTTTCGCCCCCTATGGTAGCAATTTGGATGCCAATCTAATTCTGTCCAGGCCTAGAAGTTCTTGTAGCCTGCCCGTTCGTCCCAGGATATACGCAGAAAGTTGAACTGGTTTAGATAGATAGTTTGGACAAATATCTTTTTCTTGAAATTAACTGAATTCCCCTTGGAATCCTGGAGGCCTCAATAACCCTTGTGAGCCGGTTTGGAACGATTTGAGCGACCAACGTTCAGATGATCGCCGTTTTTCAGCGGAATTTAACATCCCCGAAATTCGGCGTTCCTCATACATACGACCGAAGATCTTCCTCCAATCGTGTCTTTTCCCTGCGAACTCTTTCGATTAGCGCCGAAAAGTTTCCAACATGCCCTGTAGCTGCCAACTCTTCTAACTCTTGCAGCGATTGAATCAATTCCTTTGCGCCAAAATTTGAGGCGAGTCCGCGTAAGCTATGTGCGACCTGTTGGATCTGTGCAAGATTGTGTGCCTCGGATGCTGTGCGCAATCGTTCCAGCAAAACCGGGGAATCCTCCTCAAACATTTTCACCAAGTCCACCAAGATTGAGTGGTCGCCACCTAACCGTCTCAAAGTTCCTGGCAGATCGAAAACCACCGTGTCCTCGCTGGACTCATCCGACGGTATGATATGAGTGGAATCCACAT
Organism: Pirellulales bacterium; assembly: GCA_035656635.1. Taxonomy (NCBI): domain Bacteria; kingdom Pseudomonadati; phylum Planctomycetota; class Planctomycetia; order Pirellulales; species Pirellulales bacterium. Next base: position 16,991 of record DASRSD010000134.1, on the reverse strand, counting down.
TTTTTACTTTGGACGCCATAACTTTTTTCCCTTGAGGCTGATCCTGATTTTACAGTATTCCCGCGCCAAATTTGTATCGAATTTGTAATGGCGCAGTTACTCAGAAGCGCCCAATACTTGGTTTGAACATGCAAAAAATGTGCCTGCATTAGCTTGCGCAACAAGGGCGGGTGGTCTTCCCCTCTTCTTCTTAAAGGCTGTTCTTGAAGTAGCCATTTCCCCATCTCATAAACGTGCGCAGCTGCAAGGCCGGCATAAAAGTTGCAACTTGCTAAGGCCGGTTTTTATTCAGGCATTCCGAGCCTACGGGGCAAGATTGCAAAACTTATAGGGCGGACCCAATTATGCTGCGAGAAATCGAAAATGTTAGCAATCTTGACCGAGAACTTGAGCGGCGCGTGAGCATTTTCTTAGGACAAAAGCATTTTGCGCAACTGAGACGTGTGAAAGTCGAATCGCAGCAAGGGGTTATCACCATTCGAGGAAGAGTCAAATCCTTCCACGAAAGGCAGTTGTGCATCAGTTGTTGCCAACGGGTCGCCGGTGTTCGCCAAGTGCGAGACGAGCTGGAAGTTACATGGCATCCGTCGAAATCCGCGCCGCCAGTGCGATTGTGGCCGGCTGTGGCTGGTTGAACCCATTGGAATCACTCTGGAGCGCTGGCGACCAAAGTGTTGAGTTTTGCTAAGTGCTTTCCCCACAAACTAAAGCCCAATCATTCAAATTTCACTGGCACAGGGTTTGCAAGAAACTGAACCCAAACTGGAAAATCTGCAAAAGAGTTAATATATGAGACTTCGCATTTCTGCCGTTGCCCTTGCACTTGGATGCGTTGCATTTGGCGTCAGTTCAGTTTTCGCTGCGGGAGCGGGAGGAGGCAGCGGGGCCGGAGGAGTAGGAGCAGCAGGTGCCGGAACAGGAGGTGGCGGGGCTGCCAGTGGAACCAGCGGCGGAACTGGGACCTCAGGAGCCGGCCAGTCGGGCGGTGGCGCATCTGCTCAAGGCGCGCCCGGAATGTCGGGCAATACAAACTCTATGAATGGCATGCCCGGATCGTCGGGGAATACTCCGACGGAAAATGGGGTGCCAGGAACTTCTGGAAATGTTCCCATGGCTCAGCCGAACGCCTTGGAAAATCAGCCAAACACTGGGCCGTCCACCAATTTTGGTTCAAACAATAGCACGGGGGGCGCCAACGCCACCGGCAATGTGCCCGTGCCTCCTTCGAATGCCTTACAAAATCAACCAAACACCGGACCGAACAGCCGCACTGGTGCTGGATCTGCGCTGCTACCGCCGGGGAATCAATCGAATGTCAATACGGCGAACGGCACGGCAACGAACGCGCTAGGAGGAGGCGGCAGCATGGACAATACCCTCAATCCCAATCAGCCGCAAACCAATCAATTCAACGCCAACCGGTTGCCGACAAATTCATCTCGCCAGAATGGGCCTGACGATTGGCGATTCACTTTCAATAATGGCGAATGGTGGTATTGGATGCCCGGTAACTATTGGATGTTTTATCGAGGCAACAACTGGAATCGCTACAATCCCGACGAATACCAGCCCACGCAATATCGCACAGCATATCGGGGCGATTATATGAATCGCAATCAGTCCGGTTACTACGTTGACGAAAATGGACGACGATATCGGAGAGATTATTCCCCAGATAGTCGTTCCTTGCGAAATTCCAATAATGCGAATTCAGCCTCACCGGCCGGAACCATGCCGGCCCAAGGCATGCCGAATGGATAAAAGAGTACGGCAAGCAATTTTCGAGGAGGAGGTCGGCGGTGATACAAGTGCCTGCGTAAACCCCGAGATTGGCGGTGGTTTGCGCGCCAACCAGTGATCGCTGAACTGCTTCCTCATTTCTCTGCCGCCTTTGCGTCGCGGGTCGCAAAGGCGGCTTTTTTGCGCACAGAAATCCCCCGGACGCAAATTTCCTAGTGGTTGGCAGCCAAGAAAAGCGATCAAGCTTCACGGAAGGCTTCTCGACGCCTTCTCATATGCCGAATCGAAGGCCGCGTTAGAATGCGGTCGCTTCCACTTCCACTGACATTCCTTGTCAGTGGAAGGTGGCGACATGTCTCAGACGGTTCCTCGAGGACGCATGCCAGTCAGCAAGCTCACGACGAACAGCGCCAAGAAAATGAAGAATAAAATTCTGGCAATCTCAGCAGCTCCCGCCGCTAAGCCCAAAAATCCGAAAGCACCCGCAAAAATTGCCACAATGAAAAACACTACAGCCCAATATAACATGATCGGTTCTCCTTTATTCCAGGGCGAGCCGCCAAGCGATTGCCCCTTTGAGCCGGCGCGCCAAGTACAACACCAAAAACAAGCACGCCGCGTGCCAAACGCTTAGCAGATGATGGAAAATCTGTTTGGATGTTAATCAAACGATGCAGCGGGCTTGGCCGTTATTCGTCAAGCTATGTCGCCGGCGTGTTCATGTCGTTATCGCACTTCACCGAAATGGCCGACTCCACCGACATGTTCCGCGCATGCAATTTTCGCCGTAAGCTGGCGCGCGTAATTCCTAACATTTTTGCGGCCTTGGATTGATTTCCATTCGTATGCCGCAAAGTGCGGGCAAGTAAATAGCGATCCATTAATTCCACTGCTGTGGGATACAGCGAGCGTGATTCGTCCTGAAAGCAACGGTCAACGAGTGGTTTCAAATCGCTGCTTGGAATGCCTGTAAGCCTTTCCGTCCAGCTTTCGTTGAGTACTGATTCCGGCATAAACTCGGGCAAAATCACCGGCCCAGTCGACTGCAACAAACACTGCCGAACCACCGTTTCTAGTTCGCGTACATTTCCGGGCCAAGGATAATGCATCAGCACCGTCAAAACATCCGGAGAAAATTCACGAACATTTTTCTCCAATTCTTGATTTAATCGCCGTAAAAAATACTGCAACAAAATCGCCAAATCACCATTTCTGTCTCGCAAGGGTGGAATTCGAATCAAAAATCCATTGAGCCGGTAATACAAATCCTCGCGAAATTGCTTTTGTATCACCAATTGCGGCAAGTCGCGGTTGGTGGCAGCAATCACCCGAACGTTCGCCTGGATCGTTTCCGAACCACCCACGCGTTCAAATTGCTGCTCTTGTAGAACGCGTAAGACCTTACTTTGAACCAACGGCGACATATCGCCGACTTCGTCCAAAAAAATGGTGCCGCCGGAACATTGCTCGAACTTGCCCACGCGGCGCTGATGGGCCCCGGTGAATGCCCCTTTCTCGTGCCCAAACAATTCGCTTTCCAGCAGCGATTCCGGAATTGCGGCGCAATTTACTGCTAAAAATGGCCCCGCTGCCCGGTCGCTGTGATGGTAAATAGCCCGCGCCACCAACTCTTTGCCGGTGCCGCTTTCGCCCAAAATAAGCACTGTTGTATCTTGTGGCGCCACCCGGCCGATGGCCTTGAACACTTCCTGCATCTGGGGACTCTGGCCGATAATTTGCTCGGTGTGTGTGTCGTCATCCCGCAAGGTTTGGGCTTGCGATGGCTCGCCCACGCGACGTCGAATCGCCAGGGCACGCTCTACAGACCCCCTCAGCGTCGGCAAATCGAGCGGCTTCAACAAGTAGTCGTAGGCGCCGATTTTCATGGCCTCGATGGCCAATTCGCTGTTGCCGCACGTCGTCATGAACATCACCGGCAACTGTGGATCCATACTGTGAATTTGCCGGGCCGCCTCCAGTCCCGAAACATCGGGCAACATCATATCCAGCAGCACGACATCTGGATTTTCCGCGATCAATTCCAGTCCATCGTGGACGCAACCCGCCGACAAAACGGAAAAGGACGATTTTGCGAATGCTTGTTCGATGAGACGTAATACCGAGCGGTCATCGTCAATGGCTAATAATTTTGGCATTTCACTCTTCTCTATTCGCCCATAACCACGTTAACCTGACCTTCAAGCGGCTAAATTGGCACTTTTCGACTGCCTATAGCCCGATTAGAAAAACCGCAATGAAAGGTTCAAAACCCGCTGCCCAAAAATGCCCGCGAATTGAGTGCCGGTTTCGATTTTCACGGCAGCCGCAACGTGAATCCGAGATGAATGCTGGTGGATTGCCAACAATCTTCACATACTGGCCCAGCTTTTGGTTTGGAATTTGCTTAATGGAGCAGCGTCGCAATAAATCCCGCACGCTCTGTTTTTTTACTTCTCATTATGCATCCGATATAAGTCGGGCATCTTGCCCATTGGTTCCTTTTTAGCCAAGCTGGAAGTTATGTAGCCAGTCCAGGGAGATTTTTCGCAGTGCTTATTGCGCCCCGCACAAAAAACTAAAAAAAATTTGATTCATCAATGCTTGATGTACGCCCACGGCGACACAAAGAAAATGCAACCCGCGTCTTCCAATCCTCCGCATGACAATTCGGAACCGTTCTCCACTCCTGTCGAACTGCAGTTTCGGGAGATTTTAGATCGGTTTCCTGCCGGCGCGTATATTTGCGATGCCAACGGTCTGATTACCTACTTTAATGCTCAGGCGGTCGAGCTGTGGGGACGCCAGCCGAAATTGAACGATCCGGTCGACCGCTTTTGCGGTTCCTTTAAGCTCTTCCTGGCCGATGGCACACCGGTCCCTCACGATCAGTGCTGGATGGCACTGGGTCTACAAACCGGCAAAGCGTACATCCGCCAAGAAATTATTATCGAGCGGCCAGACGGCTTCCGCTCCACTGTGCTCGCTCATGTAAGCCCCCTCCACGATGCCTCCGGCAAGTTGACTGGTGCGCTCAATGTATTGATCGATATTACTGAGCAAGCCCACGGCACCACCGCCCAAGCATTACTAGCGGCCATTGTTAAATCTTCCGATGACGCCATTATCAGCAAAACGCTCGAGGGCCGAATCCTTTCCTGGAATGCTGGCGCGGAAAGAATCTTTGGGTATTCGGCCAAGGAAGCCATCGGCCAACCGATTACCCTCATTATTCCACCCGAGCGCCAACACGAGGAAACGGCCATCATCGAAAAAATTGGGCGGGGGGAGCGGATCGACCATTTCGAAACGGTGCGCATCGCAAAAAACGGCCGGCGATTGGACATTTCGCTCGCGATCTCCTCTGTGCGCGATCGTTCCGGCCACATTGTCGGCGCTTCCAAAGTAGCGCGCGACATTACGGAGCGAAAGCTGGTCGAAGCTGCGCTTCGCGAAAGTGAACAACGATTTGCCAATTTTATGCAGTATTTGCCCGGACTGGCCTGGATTAAAGATTCCAACGGGCGTTACGTGTTCGTCAACGACGCAGCGGAAAAGGCCTTTGGCCGAACCAAAGCAGAGCTGCTGGGCAAAAGCGATCGCGACATTTTTCCACCCGAAATTGCCGCCCAATTTTGCGAAAACGATCATCGGGCACTTTCCGCCGGCGCCGGCGTGGAAACCGTGGAGGCCCTGCAGCAAGTCGACGGCGTGCACCATTCCATCGTCAGCAAATTTCCAATTCCAGCCGCCGATGGCAAGCCGACCATGGTGGGCGGCATGGCGATCGATATCACCCAGCGTGTGAAAGCCGAACAGGCACTGCGCGATTTGGATTCTCGCAAAGATGAGTTTTTAGCAACGCTGGCCCACGAATTGCGCAATCCGCTGGCGCCCATTAGCAACTCGCTGCACATTTTGCGGATGTCCGGCGAGCTGAGTCCAACCACGGAACGCGTGTGCGGAATCATGGAGCGACAAGTCAACCACCTGGTTCGGCTCGTTGACGATCTGCTTGAAGTTTCGCGGATCACGCGCAATAAAATCGAGCTCCGCAAGGAATCGGTCGAATTGGCTGCTATTTTGCGCAGCGCCATTGAAACCAGCATGCCGCTGCTGGATGCCGCAGGGCACCAACTGGCGATCAGCGTCCCCACGGAACCCATCCTCTTGCAGGCCGATCCCCTGCGGCTGGCTCAGGTTGTCGCCAACTTGTTGAATAATGCCGCCAAATATACCCCTCATGGCGGGCAGGTTTGGATCAATGGCCGGCAGGAAGGCCAGTTGGCGGTCGTGTCGGTGCGCGATAACGGATTAGGAATTGCTCCCGACATGCTCTCCAAAGTTTTCAATATGTTTGCCCAAGGCGAACAAACTTTGGATCGCGCTCATGGCGGTCTGGGAATTGGCCTCACGCTGGCAAAAAATCTGGTGCAATTGCATGATGGCAAAATTGAAGCGTTTAGCGCTGGCTTAGGAAAAGGATCCGAATTTGTCGTGCGATTGCCTTTGGCACAAGCCGCGCCACTGAGCCCCGTGCAGGTTACGCCGGCTCTGGGGGACAAGGCCGCGACGCCTCCGCGCCGGATCATGATTGTCGACGATACCCGAGATTCTGTCTTCGTCTTGGGCAAGCTTCTGGAAAAACTAGGACATCGCGTATCCATAAACCACGACGCGGCTACCGCTTTGCAGAATGCCCGCAGGGAACGGCCCGATATGATCATCTCCGACATTGCCATGCCGAAAATGGATGGCTACGAGTTTGCCCGGCGCGTGCGGCAAGAGCCGGATCTCGTGGGAGTTGTCCTCGTGGCCTTGTCTGGGTACGGGCAAGAAAGCCACCGCAAACGGGCGAAAGAGGCCGGCTTCAATTACCACCTGATCAAGCCGATCAGCCTAGAGGACTTGGAAAAGGTCATAAGTTTTTCCTCTGCGGACGAAGCGACGGCAGGTCGTGTGGCCCAGTGAAATGGCGCAGGAAAATAGGCGTCCCCATGCTCTAGGAAGTTTGTGCGTTGCCAATTCGGCCCGCCACCGACGCCACGGTCGCCACGAGTTCAGCCGGCTCGACAGGCTTGGTAATATAGACGACAAAACCGGCCAGCATCGCGCGGGTTCGGTCTTCCGATCGGGCGAACGCCGTCAAAGCAATTGCAGGAGTTAAGCCCCCTTTTTCCGAACTAAGGGCGCGAACTTGTTTGAGAAACTGAAAGCCGTCGACTTCCGGCATGCCAATATCGCTCAGCAATACGTTCGGCTTTTCTCGCTCCAAAAGCGGGAGGCCTTCGTCCGCCGAGGCTGCGGTGATAACTTTGCCCCCGCGCTCCTCAAGAACATGCTTAATTAATTCGCGCGCATCCAATTGATCGTCCACGACCAGAATTTTGACTCCGTTCAAGTTGGTTGCCCGATAGTCAAACGGCATGGTAGAAGGGGTTTTGGGATGCAGTCGTGTTTCATCCTCTACCGGCGAATGGACAACCACCAATGGCAAATTCACGACAAACGTGGTCCCCTTTCCCTCTCCGGGGCTTTTCACCCGAACGCCGCCCCCATGCAATTCAACCAATTGCTTCACAATCGCCAGGCCCAGTCCCAAGCCGCTATAACTACGGGTCGTGCTGGCATCGGCTTGCCGGAAGCGATCGAACACGTAAGGCAAGAATTCGGGCTTGATTCCTTGCCCGGTGTCGGCGACGGTGATTTCAAGATGCGAATTGACTCGTTCCAAACGGACTTGCACTTTCCCGCCCTTGGGAGTGAATTTGACGGCGTTGGATAACAGGTTCCACAGCACTTGCTGCAATCGGGCGGGGTCGCCGGAAATGGGGCCCGCGTGCTGATCCAGAATCTGCTCGATCCTAATTTCCTTGGCCTCAGCCGCCGGCTTGATGCTTTGAATGGCCGCTTCAATAAAGGCGACCGGCGCTACGCGTTGAATGTCGATCCGGATTTTTCCGGAAATAATCCGGCTCATGTCCAGCAGATCTTCGATCAATTGCGTCTGTAGCCGCGCATTCCGCTCGATCGTTTCCAGGCCCTGCGACAACTCCTGCGACTCGTTGCCGTTTTGCCGTAGCAGTTGCGACCAGCCGAGAATCGCATTCAACGGAGTGCGCAATTCGTGCGACAGCGTTGACAAAAACTCGTCTTTCATGCGGTTCGCGTGTTCTGCCGCACTCCGCAAAGTACGTTCGTTGGCCAGTAACTTCGATTTATCCTGTTCACTTTCGCGGGCGCTTCGGAGCGCTTCGGTATACGTTTTTGCGGCGGCAAACAGTTGCCGACGGGCCAGAAAGGCGGATAAAATTCCAATCGCCACGCACAACCCTATGCTGGTGGACAGCACCACCCTCGCCCGCAGCCGCGCGGTGTGCGACAACTGCTGGCGCAATATGGTTTCCTGATCCACCAGTTGCTTCACATCTTGGCGAACTGCATCCATCAGCCTTTTGCCGGTGCCCGTAAGAATTGTCGACCGGGCATCCTCGCGCTGCGCGATTTTGGATTTGACCATTGTCGCGTACTGCTGCCACTGTTTCGACGAGTCGATAATTCGATCCAAAACGACCAATGCTTCGGGTTTTGCAGATAACGATTGTCGCAGCTCTTGGATATTTTCCTCGAGCGGTGGTAGGGCTTGGTCAAACGGCTCCAAAAACGTGGCGTCTTGGGTAATGACGTAGGCCCGCAGGCCGGTCTCCATGTCGACCATCAGCATTTGCACCTGATTTGTCACATCGGTGATACGATCGGACCTCTCGACGGCTTCGTTGACAGACAATAACATCGAAACTTGCCACACAAATACCGCGCCCACCAAAAATGCCAGCGTCAGCGGCAGAATGATCGCCTGGCTTAACAGCCGGCGGAATGCCTGCGGAAGGTCCGTCTTTTGTTCCGGGATCGACGCCATGGAAAAGCCCATTAGCAAATGAAGTGCCGATATATTACCAACTGGCGGCCAGCAGCTTAAGAGCCGTCGGCCGGTTTTGCTCGGCAAACCTATTCGGCATCCACTTCGCTGCTGAGTTTTTTACGCAGTGTGGCCCGATGAATTCCCAGCAGAGCCGCGGCCTGCGCGCGGTTCCCGCTGGTGGCAGCGATGACGGTTTGAAACAATCCCGGTTCCGTCGCATCTAAAAATTGCTGGTATAAGTTATCTTCCTGGCCGCCGGATGCCAATTGAGTTTGGGCCCAAACGCCGGTGGCCGCTTGCAGGGCCGAAGTAGGATCGCTGGCAGGCGATTGATCTAAATAGCTCGGCGGCGGAAGATGCTCGGGAGCAATGGCGCGACCGCGGGCCATTAACGCTCCGTGCTCTACGGCATTACGCAGCTCGCGGACATTGCCGGGCCACTCCCGGCGACAAAGTTCGGCGAGGGTTTCCTCCAGCAGGTGCGGCGGCGCTTGATCGGCCGGAGCCCACCGCCGCAGGAACCGTTCAGCCAATCGCGGAATTTCCTCGCGGCGCTGCCGTAACGGAGGCAACTGAATTTCGAACACCGCCAGGCGGAAAAACAAATCTTGACGGAACCGGCCTTCAGCGCACTCTTTTCGCAAATCGCGATTGGTCGCCGCCACTACGCGAAAGCCTGTACGGCGCGGTCGGGTATCGCCGACCGGTGTAACCTCCTGCTGCTCTAGCACGCGCAATAATTTTACTTGCACGGACAGGGGAATATCGCCCGCTTCGTCAAAAAACACCGTCGCGCCGTTGGCCAATTCTAATAGCCCCTGCCGAGCCGCCGTTGCGCCGGTGAATGCTCCCCGCACGTGACCGAATAATTCACTTTCGACCAAAGTGGGGCTTAAGGCCGCCAAATTGACCGGCACAAGCGGCGCCTCCCTCCGCAGCGAATGCCGATGAATGGCCCGGGCCACTAATTCTTTCCCCGTTCCACTTTCGCCGCCGATGAGCACCGGCGTATCGGTTGGCGCCACCAGCGCAATGCGCTTGAAAACTTCCTGCATGGCCGGGCTGGCCCCGAATAACTCCTCTTCTGCCGGCAGCGACTGAATCGTATTGTCTTCAGCGACCGCGGGGCCGGCGGCCTCCGGATGAGCTAAAGCGCGATGAATGACCGCAGCGGCCTGATCCAAATCGAACGGCTTGGGAAGGTAATCGAATGCTCCCTCGCCCAGTGCCGCCACCGCCGTGTTCAAGCTGCCAAACGCGGTAATCACCACAATTGGCACCGGGCCGGCCAAGTCGCGAAACTTGCCCATGGCCGAAAGTCCGTCCATTCCCGGCAGGCGAACATCGAGAACTACTAAATCTGGCTTGCTGTCTGGCACCTTTTCCAGCGCTTCTTCGGCCGACGAAGCAACGTGCACATTGTGTCCTTCGCCGCTAAGCAGCCGACTTAGCCCCCAGCAAATGCTTTCTTCGTCATCAACAATCAGAATATTGGACATGGTAATAGGACCATCGATAAAAATCAGATTTGGGAGTTCTCTGGCTGGCTGTATGCTGCGCCAATTTGCCGCGACAACGGCGTATCATCAAGCATTGGATTTTGCACCAGCGGCAAATGCACTTCAAAGCAAGTTTCTTCACTGACACGGTGAAACGCAATCCGACCCTCGTGAGATTGCGCAATTTGCTGAGCCACCGCCAGTCCCAGTCCGACCCCCTCGGGCTTGCTGGTGGCAAACGGTTCGAACAGCCGAGTTAACATTTCTTGCGGCGGTCCATTGCCGTTATCAATGACGCGCAGAATCACCCCCGGTGGCTCGAAATCGTTGGCACAGGTTTCTATTCGCACCCAACCTCCGGGCCCAGCGGCATCGGCGGCATTGAGCACTAAATTCATGAGCATTTGCCGCAGTTGAGCGGTGTTGGCTTGCAGTTGCCCGTTGCTCGTTGCGCGCTCCACGACGGATAAATGCACATGCCGATGTTGCAACGATGGATCGAGTAATTCGACAACTTCGTGAATTACATCGGGCAATTGACAGGGGATGCGCTTGGTGGCTGGCATCAAGTGGGGACTCTGCGGCGCGGCGAGAAATTGCTTGAGATTTTCCTCTGTCAGCGCTAGTTGCCGTAACGCTACGCTTAAGCTTTCCGGATCGGACGTGCATTCTCGAGCATGCAACTGGACCGCCATTCGCGCGCCGGTTACATTATTCCGTAGTTGATGCGCCAAGCCTCCGGCCAATTGTCCGAGCAGCGAAAGCCGCTCGCTGCGGCGAATTGCCCGCTCCATTTCCGCCAACTGCTCCGCCAAACGGTTCACGTCTTCCGCCAGATCGCGCAGCTCATCATTGCGCGAAGGCAACGAGATAGGCGAGTAAACTGCCTGGGCGAGGCGGCTGACCTGCGAACGCAATTCAAGAATGGGCCGCGTCAACCGTCCGGCAATCAACAGCGCCAATAGCGCCGTGGCGATCAACGCAACCGCTCCGACCATCAGTGGTGGCAATGCGGCTTCGCTGCGAGCCTCATGCCAAAATCGCACGGGGTAATAAATGTGAAGTTGGCCCGATTGCTGCAACCCTCGACCTGGCACGGCCAACAACATTTGAAAGTATTGTTGACCGGCAATGTCCACCGGCGGACCCAGGCGCAATTGCTGCGAATGGTCGGCCACGTTCGTGCTCTGGCCGGCGGGCAGTTCGAAATGCTTACTCTCCGCCAAGACTTGCCCGGCCGGATCCACGAAGACAAAATCTGCGCCCGACAAGCCGTGCATTTGGCGCAGCACCATGTCGGTCAGCGGAAAGCTGGAATCGGCCAAAGTGGCCGCTACCCCTTGCAACTGGTCTTCAATTTGCGATTTCGCCCGCGCCGTGGCCAACACGGCATTCAACACGCTAACCACACACACTACGCCCAATAGCACGAGCGCAAACGGGATCAGAATTTGGTACCGCAAAGGCCAACGCATAATCGCTAATTGAACGGTGTGCCGGGATTTTAGTGGATTTACCGCGGGATTAACTGCCTGGCCAGCCGGCCGACGGGCTTAGGAATCTATCTGCCATGATAAAGCTTCAACCGGGTTGCCGCAAACGATGGCCTATGTGCCCAACGCCAAATGGTGTTTTCATTTCACCGACAAGCCATATAATTGTGGCGATCATGTTTGCCACGTCCGGCCAGCAGAATTTTGTACAACTTTAACGCTGCCAAACCATGGAAAAAGAATTGACCGATCGGGCCGAGCGCATTCGCAAGAGAATCCTGCAGCTGCGGGACAGTCTTTGACTACGCTTCGAAAAAATCGGAAGCGGCCCAGATCGAACAGCAAATGGTTGCGGATGGCTTTTGGAGCAATCAGGCGGCGGCCCAGGCAACGGTAATGCAGCTAAGGGGGCTTAACTCGCTGCTTAAGCCCATGGACGATGCGATTCGCGCCGACGAGGAAATTCAAGCCTTAGTCGAAATGGGAGACGAAGACCCCAGTTTCATCCCCGAATTGCGCGAACAACTAGACCGGACCGAGTCCAAACTCGACGAGTTGGAATTGAAGTCGCTCCTCAGCGGGCCGCACGATGCCAATGCGGCCATTCTTTCCATTAACGCCCGCGATGGCGGCACCGATGCCAACGATTGGGCCGAAATGCTGCTGCGCATGTATCTTCAGTGGGCCCAAAAAAACGGGTATGAAACCGAGCTGCTCGACCGCCAGGACGACGGAGTGGCTGGCATTCAGCATGCGGCCATCACGGTTCGCGGCCCCATGGCTTACGGTTATTTGAAAGGCGAAACCGGCATGCACCGCCTGGTGCGCATCAGCCCCTTCAACGCGGAAAGCAAGCGACAAACCAGTTTCGCAGCGATTGATGTCTCGCCCGAAGTCAACGAGAGCACCGAAATTGAGCTGAGGGATGAAGACATCCGCGAAGATGTTTTTCGCGCCAGCGGCGCCGGCGGTCAACACGTCAATAAAACTTCCAGCGCCATCCGGCTCACGCATTTTCCTAGCGGCATTGTGGTGCAATGCCAAAACGAGCGCAGTCAGCACAAAAACCGCGCCACCGCTTTGAAAATGTTGCGCGCCCGCCTGGCCCGGCTCGAGGAAGAAAAGCAGGAAGCGGCGCTGGCGGCCAAATACAAATCGCAAGCGAAAACCGGCTTCGGCTCGCAAATTCGCAACTACTTTTTGCACCCAGATCAGCGAGTGAAAGATGCCCGCACCGGGCACTACATGGGCAGCTTTCATGCGGTGCTGGATGGCAACATTCAGGGCTTTCTCGATGCCTATCTTCGCTGGCGCGCCACCGGCGGCAAGCCCGTCGCAGAAAAAGACGGCGATGATGAGTAACACAACTCATGAGTAGCATCAGTGTGGGCACGCCGGCGTTGCGGGTCAGTTTCGAGAAGCGCGACGATCGATACATCCACCAAGTGTCGCGGCACTTCCCCAACGGAACCGGTGGATTACTGATCTCGCACGAAAGCAAGCCGGACGATCCTTGGCCGACCAGTCCCGCCTTGCAGTCACTGCATTTGGAAACCCAACCGGGCAAGGGCCAAATTGCCATGCTGGTGGGAATGGCGGGACGCAGCCACTGGTCGATGACCGTAGAAGTGGATGCCACGCAAAATGCACTTCTGTTCGACGTCGCCTGCAGAGTCCATGAGTCTCCGCTGTGGCTGGGCAGCACTTACCACGGCCTGAATCAACAGGGCGCCGCCTGGCCGCTCGATTACCTGTCGTTAAGCGCTTGGGAGGGAAACGCATCGGAAAAACAAATTCTGATTCAATTCGATCGCCGCAGCGGCAACGTGCGAATTCCCGCCCCCTCCGCCATCGGCAGTTTTCCACAAACTATCCGCTGGCGGTATGCAATTGCCCTGACGCAGCAACTCCCCGCTTAATTTTGGACCAAATTGCATCGGCAACTCTGCTGCATTGCCGTCTTGATTCACTGCCCTGCTTGGGCGACAATGCCGGCTGAATTCAACCTCCTTTTTCGTCATTCGTTATTACTCCCATGGTGTTTGAGCATATTGAAAAACTGAAACGGGCGTTTACCGACAAATATGTTGTGGTCGACGCCACACGACCAGAACTGGCCCGGTTCGCCAATGCAATTGGACTGATCAAAACCGTCAACATGAGTGGCCGGGCGCTGGTCGAGTTCGATCAGTACGACAACATCGGCTGGTATGACATCGAGTTGGATTTTCTAAAAGTTGTTCCCCAGCCAGAACCCAAATTAGCCGAAGCAAAAAAAGAAGCGGCCGGAAAAGCGGCCACACAAAAGGGAACGGAAAAAGTCACCGCCCCGGCGGCGTCTGCCGGTCAAGTCGCAGCGGCCAAAGCCGCCGCCAAGCCTGCCGCGCCCGCCGCCGGAAAACCAAGCACCGCCGATATTTTGGCCGCTGCCCGCGTGAAAAAAAGGACGGGCGAACCCGTGGCCGGAACACAGGCCGCACCCGCGGCCAAAACGGCTCCAGCCGCAGCGCCAAAAGTTGCATCGCCTGCCGCCAAGCCTGCACCGGACGGAAAATTATCGACCACAGACGTTCTGGCCATGGCCCGTGGCAAGGGTGCTGCACCTGCGCCGGCTGCATCGGCAGCTGCGGCTGCCAAACCTGTGGCCAAAGCGACCGTGAAGCCTGACGAGCCGGCCCCCATTACTCCGGAAGAAGCCGAGGAACCCGTGGCCGAAGCCGCGCCAGTTGTCGAGCCGGCCAAGCCGATCAAAAAAGCTGCCGGTGGTCCCAAGCCAACCACTACCGCAGAAAAAATTGCCTATTGCCGTCAGGTCGACGGCAACGGTTAACGGAACCAATCTTTGTCACGTGCCGAAAGGAGTCGCCCCATGTCTACGGTTCAAAATACGGCCCCCCAATCCGCCACGCCCGCCTCTAAACCGTGGGTTGCCCGGCATAAGTTGCTGACAATTTTCGGACTGCTAATCGTCGCCGCTGTGGTGGCATTTTATTTTCTGGGCTGGCCGCTGATGAAGTGGCGCTTCCACGCACTATTTGTGTCTTCGCTCGACGAAATCCGGAAAAGTCCGGTCGCCGTCCAGCGGTTGGGGGAACCTATTAGCGTACCGGTATTGCCGTTTCCGTCCGGCTATGTCTCCCAAGAAGGGGATCGGGGCGAAGCAAAATTCTTTTTTTCCGTCGTCGGCTCCAAAGATAAAGCGCAGGCCTCCTCGCTGCTAAGAATGGTTAACGGCCAATGGGGTTTCACGCAGTTGGTATTGGAATTCCCCGATAAGCAAAAGCTCGATCTGGCCACGGCCATTCAGGAGCGCGCCGGCAACGATACTCCCAAGTTCGATCCCAATGCCAAGCCGCCGGACGTGAAAGCGCCTAATCTGCCGGTGGACATTACCCTGCCAGATATCCCCGGGTCTGGCCAAAAATAGCCGCCGGATAAATCGGATTTCGGAGCGTCAATCGGGCTTTGCCAGCGGCGGTTGGCCGTACTTGGCGCGCAGCTTGTTCAGCGATGCAAACACCGCCGGCTGCGCGACAATCCAGCGTTCCACGGCACGTTTGCCTGGCAAATCCAAAAGTGCTAGCCCCAGCAACACCGTCAAAATTCCAGGACCAGGCACCAACGGCAACGCCATGATCACACCGGCCAAAAGTAACGCCAAGCCCAACAAATTCTTGGCCGTAAAGACCGCCAGCCGCACGGTAGGATGCAGTTTTTCCCACCGCATTTGCGCACAACGACGATGCGCGAAATAATCGGGCGGAATCCGCACAATCGCCCACGGAACGATGACCAGGGTAGCCAGCACCGTCAACAGCGATAAACTCATCAGCAGCCCAAACACCCAGGGATGGTGGGCGAACCAGTCGGTTACATTCCTGGCAATTTCCAGTATCATTTGCCCGTCGAAAGCTAGAATTCAAGGAAACCGCGCCGCACGAATTCGGGTAGGAAAATTACAGCCGGCGAATGTGCCTGCGAACCCGCCCTGGAATTCTAACGAAAAGCGCATTGACGGACGCCCTCACACACTCGAAAACTAACGACAAATTCGGAACTCATTTTATTATGCGACAGGCGGGCACCCTCTCCAATCGCGATCAGGCACAATGCTTGGTTGATTATTTGCTGACGCAAGGCGTCCAAGCCCGGATCGATCCCAACGGCGACGCTTGGGTTCTGTGGGTGCGCGACGAAGATCAACTTCCCCAGGCGGTCCGGGAGTTGCAAGAATTCCAGGCCAATCCCCTGGCCCCGCGCTATCAGCAAGCGGCAGCCTCTGCGGCGAATGTGCGGAAGCAGCAAGCCCGCGACGACCACGAGCGACGGAAAAATCTCATCGAAGTGCGCAACCGTTGGGATGTCCGGCCAACAGGGCGCAAAGCACTCACAATTTTGCTGATCGTCCTGTGCGTGCTGGTGGCCATCGCCACCGATGCCGGCGAAAAACAAGACAGCCCCGTGCTGGATTATTTGTTTTTTGCTCCCCCTCCGCGCACGTTTTTAGAGCAATTCAATTGGTCGCCGATCCAAGCCATCGCCCATGGACAAATCTGGCGGTTGGTGACGCCGATATTTATTCACTTCGGGCCGATGCACTTGGTTTTCAACATGTACATGTTTTATCTGTTTGGCTCGATCATCGAAGTCCGCCGCGGCACGCTGCGGTTCGGGTTGCTGGTGCTGGTGGTTGCTGTGACGGCAAATTTTGCCCAATATTATTTTCCCTTTCGGTTGCATTGGGGCGGGCTGCCGACCACTAATTTCGGCGGCATGTCGGGAGTAGTGTTTGGATTGCTGGGTTACATTTGGATGAAAAGCCGGTTCGAGCCGCAGTTGCAAATGTATGTTTCCGATGGCACGGTTCTATTTTTGGTCGTGTGGCTGGTTCTGGGATGGACCGGGGCGCTCAACCAGCTCGTCGGAGGCAGCATTGCTAATTGGGAGCATACCGTGGGCTTTCTAGTCGGCATGGTGATTGGCTACGCCCCGGTCGCTTGGCGAAAATTGACGGGAATGCAATAGCCCTGCCCGGCGTTTCAGGACCGAAAGTTCATCTCCCCCAAACTCGGGCCGGACGCTAGACTTCCGCCATGCACTTTTTGCTGCTGCCGCTGTTGTTGACCTTGGGAGACGTGCCCCAGCAACCTCCCGATATTGCTGTGGTTTGCCCGGCCGAATTTCGCCCCGCAATGCAGCCCTGGCTGGAGCGCCGCCAGCAGCAAGGGCACGTGGTCCAATTCCTCTCCAATCAAGGGAATGCGCTGCAAATTCGCGAGCAAATCCGGGCGTTGGCCAAAGATGGCAAGTTGCGGTTTATCGTCTTGGTGGGCGATGCCC
>DASRSD010000133.1 GCA_035656635.1 Pirellulales bacterium | reverse complement strand
ATCGAATGAATCGAGGAGATTGTGCGGAGTAGAGTCCCCTTCCCCGCCCTCAAATCCCTCGCTGCGCTCGTCGCTCATTATGGTTTGGGTCAATCCGCCGAACCGAGTGGCATTATAGCTTCATCACGCGCATTCGCAATCTACACTCGCGAAAACTTTCGGAGTTCGACGCCACCATTATACAAAATGTTCAACCAACCGCGACACAGAACGTCGCGTAAAATCCAAGTTCCAGATTCCAAACACCAAGGAATCCTCGATTCCCAAGCTTCAAAACAGAAAGTCGCGATTTGGAATTTGCTGTCTAGAGCTTCGCTGGTGATTGTTGATTGGGATTTGGTGCTTCCTGACGAAGAAGCGTGACACGATCGCTGATCGGAAGTTGCTTGTGCAGTTGCGGCGATATGCTGCTGCCACTAAAGTTCGCTTCTTCGTCAGGAGCCTTAGCTCAATTGGTTAGAGCGCCGCCCTGTCACGGCGGAGGTTGCGGGTTCGAGCCCCGTAGGCTCCGAGGTTTTTGTATTACAGAAACTATTCGGTAGGCCGTTCATGCGCAGCAACATCATTTCACAGACGCCACGTCCTTCGCGCACTGCCAGAATTTTTCCGCGGCCCAACTGAGGCGTCCTTTTCGCGCGACGATGCCGACCGAAAATGGCTTCGGCTCAGGAGTGAGGTGCAAGAACTTTATTCGTTTTCCGAAACTGTAACCAAAGTCTACCGCAACGGCAACGCCGCTTCCCGCTTCGACGACCGACAGGACGCCGGGCATGCTGTCATGTTCCTCGATGACGCGCGGTTTCTGTTTCACCTTCGAAAAGATGACCGAGAGTAAATCGTAGTAATTCGGATAGTCTTCGCGGGTGAGGCCAATCACCGGTTCGGCCGCAACTTCGGCAATCGGAATGGCGCGGCGGCGGGCAAAGGGATGCTGCGGGGCGACCGCCACGCAAACGCGTTGGCGGAACAACTCCTCATATCGCACATCGTGCAGCGCACCAGTCTTTGGGGAACGAGTTGTCAATCCGAGTTGAATCCGGCCATCGCGTATGCCAGCGAGAATGGTTTTGTTGCTCCAATCGTGCAATCTGACGTGCACCTTTGGCATCGCTCTCTGAAATCCCCGTAAGGTTTTGGGCAGAATTTCGGCGAATGGCGTCGGTGAGTAGCCGACGTGCAGGTCGGTCTCACCCGCAGTGGCAACTGCTCGCGCCTTTTTCACGCCTTCGTCAGCTCGTTGCAACACCGCGCGAGCTTCGTTCAAGAACGTGCGACCGGCCTCTGTTAGGCTGACCGATTTTGCCGTGCGTTTGAGCAGAAGGAAACCGAGCTCATCTTCAAGATCGCGAATCTGACGACTTAACGGCGGTTGAGAGACGTGAAGTTTCAGCGCCGCGCGCGAGACGTTCTCGGCCTCGGCGACAGCAACAAAGTAGCGGAGGTGCCTCAGTTCCACAGCCGCTTCCACATTACCTTTTGGGTATCCTCAGGCAACAAACATCGTCTTTCACAATGGCGTGGTGTTCGGCCGATCGTTGTTCAGAGAAAAGAAAAGAACCTATGACCAGAACCCTTGAAGCCACGGAAATGAAACAAGCCAGGATGCCGGATATCGACAAAGCAGTGGTGGTCACCGGAGCCAGTAGCAGCATTGGGGAAAGCACGGCACCGTCAACCTGCCAACGGAGGAAAAACAGTTAAACAAATGCACCCTCGCTAAACTCAATGAAACAAACACTGATATTAATATTGAGTAGTACAATCTCAGTCACGATGAATGCACAAACACTTCAAGGGAATCACTGGACCGCCAAAAGAGTCGAAGGCGCTTACACTGTCAGCATAGAGGATAGAGCTAGTATTTTGGATGCCTTAACTGACTTTATCACCTCTCAAAAAATTCAAGCCGGACAAGTTACCGGCATCGGAGCCACTAACGAGGCTACTCTACGCTTCTTTGACCCCAGCAGTAAGAAATATGTCGACAAGACTTTCAATGAACAAATGGAAATTTCTAACCTGTCTGGAAACATTTCCGAGGCCGAAGGCAAGTTGCTGTTACATCTACATATTACGCTCGGCAGAAAGGACTACACTGCCCTGGCTGGACACTTATTGGACGCAAAAATTCGCGGAGCTGGGGAATTTTTCGTTTACCCGATAAATTCTAAAGTCTTCAAAGTTAAGAACGAAGATGTAGGGCTTTATTTTTATGACTTTGCGCACCAATAGCGTTTATCCAAAAAGCGGAACCATGAACCGTCGAGAGATGCTCAAACTCTCATTGGCCGCTGCTTTAATGGGGGCGGCTATGAATCCAAAAGAGGTTCAAGCGACGCAAACTGTCGCCGCGAAACCCATATCTTTGCCCGAACTGCCTCCAAAGCCGCCGAAGGATATCACGCCGAAGCTTTTTCCCGGCTTTGAGCAGACTGAGGTTCGCACCAGCGGAGCCACCATCCCTGTTCTTCACAAAGGCGACGGACCACCGGTGCTCCTTCTGCATGGATATCCCGAGACCCACGTTACCTGGCACAAAGTAGCGCCGAGGCTCGCTGAGCGGTTCTCGGTCTACGTACCTGATCTACGAGGATACGGAGATTCAAGCCGCCCAACCGATGGAGATCGCCACGTCAATTATTCTTTCCGCGCAATGGCGTTGGACCAGATCGAGGCGATGCGTCATTTCGGGCACGAGCAGTTCTTTGTGGGTTCCCACGATCGGGGTGCTCGCGTTGCCCATCGACTGTGTCTCGATTTCCCCAAAAACGTCACAAAGGTTTGTCTCATGGACATCGCTCCGACGTTGACGATGTATCGAGAAACGAACCAAGAGTTTGCGACGAGGTACATGTGGTGGTTCTTCCTTATCCAAGCGGCGCCCACGCCAGAACATTTCATTGGGCTCGATCCTCAGTACTATCTGGAAGTGGTCCTTGGCGCGCTAAACAAGACGCCCGGAGCTATCACACCCGAAGTAGTGAACGAGTATCTTCGATGCTTTTGCTGCACATCGACGATCCATGC
>DASRSD010000132.1 GCA_035656635.1 Pirellulales bacterium | reverse complement strand
ACCGGTGGCATCGAACACAACATCGGGCAAGTGGCCCTGGGTAAGCTCGCGCAAGTCGGCTTCTATTCGCTCGGAAGGCAACAATGTATGCGTCACGTTCATTACCCCCCGGCAGAATACCAAGCGTGCCGGCTGAATGTCGAGCACAATGATTTTGGCGCCGGCCAATTTCACAAATTCCAAAACCGACAGGCCAATCGGCCCCGCGCCAATAATCAAACACGTTTCGCCCGCTTGCACCGCCGCACGGTTCACAGCATGGCAGCCAATCGCCAGCGTTTCCACCAGCGCCAGTTGCTCGAAATCCAGCTTTTTGGCCGGGTGCAGCTTGCGCGTCGGCAATACAAATTGCGGCCGCAACCCACCATCAATGTGTACCCCCAGCACTTGCAAACGCTCGCAACAATTGGGCCGGCCGCGGCGGCTGGCGTAACTGGCCGGATCGTTGATATACGGTTCCACTGCGCAGCGATCCCCCACTTGCACATTCGCTGCTCCCGCTCCTACTTCCAATACTTCCACGCCTAATTCGTGGCCGGGAATGCGGGGATAGCTGAACAGCGGCATTTTCCCCAGGTAGGCGCTAATATCGGTCCCGCAAATTCCAACCCGATGCACCCTGACCAGCGCTTCGCCGGCGGCTGGCTTTGGGGCAGCCTCGACGTTAATTCGCTGCCATTGTTTCGGTGCTGCTAGCGAAAGAGCTTTCATCACGATACACTAAGCCAGTGCCAGATCAGGACGCCGCGCAATCGTTGGGCAGCGCACGCGGTAGATTCCAAAGCCCAGGGTAGCAATCGCTGGGCTTGTCGACACACCGGGGGGAAATGTTTATCGTACCCGACATGAAGGCGCGCCTTCAACGGCCGAGAGATATTTCCATGCATCACCCAATTCGCAGCACAAGCGCCGTGGTTGCGCTCAGCATGCTGCTATTCGATTTGGTCATTTGCCCAGCCCCGCTGGGGGCGCAAGCGAAGAATAGCAAAGCGGAGAAAAAGGACGATCCGGCCATCGCCACCAGCGTGGTCTTTGCCGGTCAGGCTCTCGCGCTCGACGCGCCCCTCTCGCTGTGGTATCGGCAACCGGCCAAGCAGTGGACCGATGCCCTGGCAATTGGCAACGGCCGCTTGGGTGCCATGATTTTCGGCGGCGTCGACAACGAACGCATTCAACTCAACGAAGATACCCTGTGGGGCGGCGGCCCGTACGATCCCAGCAATCCTGAGGCGCGCGAGGCGCTGCCCAAAGCGCGCGAACTGGTCTTTGCCGGCAAGTTTGTCGACGCGCAGAAGCTCATCAACGAAAAGATGATGTCGCATCCCGTGCGCCAAATGCCCTACGAAACCGTCGGCGATTTGCTGCTCACCTTTCCCGACATTCACCGCGTGAACAACTATCGGCGCGATTTGAATCTCGACACGGCCATTTCGCGCGTCGAGTTTGAAAGCGGTGGAACCAAATTCAGGCGGGAGATTTTTTCCAGCCCTGTCGATCAAGTCATTGCCCTGCGATTCACGGCCGACAAGCCCGGCAGCATTTCGTTCACTGCCGGCATGCGCACGCCGCAAAAAGCGTCAATCCGCGCGCTTTCGCCGACTACGCTGTTGATGAGCGGGGAAAACGGCTCCGCCCAGGGAATTGCCGGAGCGCTAAAATTTCAGGCCCGAGTGCGAGTGCTAGCCGAAGGCGGGAAAACGGAAAACACGGACGACCACATCACGGTTTCCAATGCCAATTCGGCCACGCTGCTCATCGCCATGGCCACCAGCTACAAAAATTACCAGGATGTGAGCGGCGATCCGGAAGCCCTAACCACCGACGCGATTGAACAGGCAGCGAAGAAATCGTGGGACACTTTGCAGGCCGCTCACGTGGCCGAACATCAACGCTTGTTCCGGCGGGTGAAATTGAATTTAGGCGGCAACGATCGCCCTGCCACAAAATTGCCCACGGATGAACGCATCGACCATTTTCCGGAGGGCAACGATCCGCAATTGGCGGCGCTCTATTTTCAATTCGGCCGCTACTTGTTGATTTCCTGTTCGCGCCCCGGCTGTCAGCCCGCCACGCTGCAAGGGCTGTGGAACGAAAGCATGAATCCGCCTTGGGAAAGCAAATACACGATCAACATCAACACTGAGATGAATTATTGGCCGGCCGAAAGCTGCAATCTGGCCGAGTGCGTGGCGCCGCTGACCAGCATGGTGCTGGACCTCACGCAAACCGGCGCTCGCACAGCCGAAGTGAATTACGGAGCGCATGGTTGGGTCACGCATCATAACACCGATTTGTGGCGGGCCACCGGTCCCATCGACAAAGCCGATTCCGGCATGTGGCCCACCGGCGGCGCGTGGCTGTGCCTGCATTTGTGGGATCACTATGTATACGGCGGCGACCGGGAATATTTGGCCAAAGTTTATCCGGCCCTGAAAGGCGCTGCGCAGTTCTTCCTCGACACGTTGGTTGAAGATCCGAACACACACTATTTGGTCACTTGCCCATCGGTTTCGCCAGAGCACGGTCATGGACACGGCAAAACCTCGATTTGCGCCGGTCCGACGATGGACGAACAGATCATTCGCGACTTGTTCACCCACTGCATTCAGGCCGCCGACATTCTCGATACCGACGCCCCCCTGCGCAGCCAACTGGCCGCAGCGCAAAAGCGGCTCGCTCCCAATAAAATTGGCGAGGTGGGCCAATTGCAGGAATGGCAGGACGATTGGGACATGCACGCCGACGATTTGCATCATCGGCATGTGTCGCACTTGTATGGGCTATATCCGAGCGATCAAATTACTGTCAGCGGCACGCCGGAATTGGCTGCGGCGGCCCAAAAATCCCTGGAAATCCGCGGCGACAACGCCACCGGCTGGGGCCTCGGCTGGCGATTGAATCTTTGGGCCCGATTGCAGGATGGCGACCATGCGTACAAAATTTTGGCGCTGTTGTTAGCCCCGCAGCGGACGTATGTGAACATGTTCGATGCCCATCCCCCATTTCAAATTGACGGCAACTTCGGCGGCGCCGCCGGCATTGCCGAAATGCTGCTGCAATCGTTTGACGACAACCTGCCCAGCGAAAAAACGTCCGACAAAAACCCATCCACCGAAATCGACCTGCTCCCGGTCTTGCCCAAAGCCTGGCCAACCGGCAGCGTCACCGGCCTGCGCGCTCGCGGTGGATATGAAATCGACATGAGCTGGAAAGATGGCAAGCTGACACAAGCCAAAATCCGCTCCCTTCTCGGCCGTCCACTCACCATCCACTACGCCGACCAAATCTCCAATCTCACGCCCACCAAAGGGGAGCAAGTCGTGCTGAACGGCCAATTGCGTCAAGAATAACATCATTCCGCGTCGGGAATGCCCGGCGCATATTTTTTGTTTCATCCAGGCAATTCAATTCCCATGGCATCTGAAAAATCGAATCCCAAAAAAGTGCTTCTGGTGGCCAACGGCGATTTGCGGCTCTCGGCCAATCAAAAATGCTGGCCCGCCCAGCAGGAAATGGAGCAGGCGCTGACCAAGGCCGTGGCCGAGGCTGGCTACGAATTAGTGCGGGCCCATCCGTATAAAGCCGACGAGCAGCACGGCTTTATTGGCTCGCAGAAAGAAGGGATGAAAGTTTTCGCCGGCATCGATCCGCAAGCGCCGCTCATCGTGGCCGAGGCGGTGTGGCAATACTCGCATCACATTTTGGCAGGATTGATTTCGCATCAGGGGCCAATTCTAACCGTCGCCAATTGGTCGGGCACCTGGCCGGGGCTGGTCGGCATGTTGAATTTGAACGGCTCGCTCACTAAAGCCGACGTGACGTACTCCACGCTGTGGAGCGAAGATTTCCAAGACGAGGCTTTCAAAACGAATCTCCGCCGCTGGCTGGAAACCGGGAATGTGCGGCATGATACGAGTCATGCGCGTCGCATCTATGAAATCCAAGCTGAAACTCGCAAGGGTTTTTCCCTGGATGTGATTCGACCTGGCACTGAACTCGCTATTCAACTCAAGCGCGAAAAAGCCATCATGGGTGTGTTCGACGAAGGCTGCATGGGCATGTTCAACGCGATCATTCCCGATCATTTGCTCAATCCCACGGGCGTGTACAAGGAACGGCTGAGCCAATCGGCGTTGTATTACGAAACGACGCAGGTCAAGAATGATGAAGCGCGGGAAGTGCGCCGCTGGATGGAGCAGCAGGGCATGAAATTCGTTACAGGCAAAAACGAGGCTGACGAGCTAACCGACAATCAACTTTTGCAGCAGTGCAAAATGTACATTGCGGCACTGCGAATTGCCGACGACTTCGGCTGCGCGACCATTGGCATTCAGTATCAGCAAGGGCTGAAAGATTTGCTTCCCGCCAGCGATTTGGTCGAAGGGACGCTGAACAACACCCAGCGGCCGCCGGTGAAAAGCCGCGACGGCAAACGCGTGTTGTACGAAGGCCAGCCGCTGCCCCACTTCAATGAAGTCGACGAGTGCGCCGGCCTGGATGGGTTGCTCACCTACCGTGTGCACAAAGCGCTGGGGCAGCCGGTGGAAAACACGCTGCACGACTTGCGCTGGGGAGATCCGGACCGCTCCGGCACGACTGATCAATACGTGTGGGTGTTTTTAATTAGCGGCTCCGCTCCGCCGGCGCATTTCATCGACGGTTGGGCGGGCGCCAGTAGCGAGCGGCAGCCGGCCATGTATTTCCGCTTGGGTGGCGGCACGCTCAAGGGCATTTCCAAGCCGGGCGAAATTGTGTGGTCGCGAATTTATATTGAAGATCACAAGCTCAAAATGGATTTAGGCCGCGCCGAAGTGGTGAAACTGCCGCGAGAAGAAACCGAGCGGCGCTGGAAGCTGACGACGCCGCAATGGCCGATCATGCACGCCGTTACTTATGGCGTTAGCCGCGACCAGATGATGGCCCGGCACAAAGCCAATCATTTGCAAGTGGCCTACGCCAACAGCGCCGACGAGGCCGACAAGGCCTTGCTCACCAAAGCGGCCATGGCTGAGGCGCTGGGCATTGAAGCATTTTTGTGCGGCACGCGAAAAGGCGGGGCAAGCTGGTAAGCGCGGCCCACTCGTTGAATGGGACCGAATCGCCCTAAGGCAATCGCCAGAGCGCAATGCTTCGGGGACAATCTGCACGCCGCCCGGCTGCTTTAGTTGGGCAGTTAGCCAGTGTAAAATAGTTTTACCACTGGCCCAATAAAAATCTTGCATTCGGCTGGCGATTCGGATATGTTATCGCCCATGAACTGTAATTATGTACACATAGCGGCCGATTTCCGGACCGGTAGAAGTGCGGATGCCACCCGGGGGTTCGCCTGCGGGCTCATGCATTCCTTCCGCCGACCTTGCCCGCGTACAACTGCCTGCCGAAAACCGTTCGTAAATTGCCAAAATTCAGTCCCGCAATGCATTTTTTCCGAAACTTCCTGTGGGGTGAAGCTATTTTGTCGCCAGAAAAGAAATTCCGGACAAAACGGACAAATTCCTTCGATCACACTCAACCTAACTTTTGCAGAGAGATTTTTACGTGCTCAACCGTAGGCCCATAATCATTGTGCTGGTAACGGTGCTCGTCGCTTCGTTCGCTCAGGGTGCAGAGCAGCGTGGCCTGCGAATAATTTCGCCGTTCGATTCCGATTGGCGATTTTTCAAAGGCGATGCCCCGAGCGCCGAAGCGCCGACCTTTGATGACTCCACCTGGCGGAAGCTCGACGTGCCGCACGATTGGAGCATTGAGGGACCGTTCGATAAAAGCAATCCGACCGGCGGGGCGGGAGCGTTTTTGCCGGCCGGCGTGGGCTGGTATCGCAAGCACTTCACGCTGCCAAACACAGACCAAGGACGCCGCGTGTTTATCGAATTCGACGGTGTCATGGCCCACAGCGAAGTGTGGATCAACGGCCACTCGCTGGGCAAGCGGCCAAATGGCTACATCAGCTTTCGCTATGACATGACCGATCATGTTAATTTTGGCGACAAACCCAATGTGCTGGCCGTGCGCTGCGACAACTCGAAGCAACCAGCTTCGCGCTGGTACGCCGGAGCGGGCATTTACCGGCACGTGCATCTGGAAATAACCGATTCGGTGCATTTGGATTTGTGGCCGCAATACATCACCACGCCGGAAATCAGCGCCGATCGCGCCACCGTGCATGTTCACAGTAAGGTCTACAACAACTCCAACCAGCCGCATACGCTCACCGTGCAAACCGCCATCCTCGACCCGAGCGGCGCCGCGGCGCACGAATCGAAGACGGAACCGACCCGCTCGGCCCCCAATAAAACTATTGCAGCGGGCGAATCAGCGGAGTTCGACGAAGAGATTGATGTGGATGCGCCCCAATTGTGGGATCTCGAGCATCCCAATCTCTACGCCGCCCACACCAAGGTCCTGTTGCATGATAGCTCTTCCTCGCTGTTCTTCGATGACGCCACCGCGAAGTTCGGCATTCGTGAGGCCAAGTTCGACGCTGATACCGGCTTCTCGCTCAATGGGAAGAACGTGAAACTGCTGGGGGTATGCCTGCATCACGATGCCGGTGCGCTGGGCGCGGCAGTGCCGCTTTCGGTATGGCGGCGGCGGCTGGAGGCACTCAAGCAAATTGGCGTGAATGCCATTCGCACGTCGCACAATCCACCGGCGCCCGAATTCTTGGATTTGTGCGACCGTCTGGGATTATTGGTGATGGACGAAATGTTCGATTGCTGGGAAGTCGGAAAAAATAAGTTCGATTATCATCTGGACTTCGACGATTGGTGGAAAGCCGACACCACCGATACCCTGCTCCGCGATCGCGACCATCCCAGCATTGTCATTTACAGCGCGGGCAACGAAATTCACGATATCAATGCCAACAACGACAAAGGCTCTCAGCTATTCGTGCCGATTCGCGATGTAATGCACCAAGTTGACCCCACACGCCCCGTCACGGTGGCCGTACTGCAACCCAACCAGCATGGCGTGTATCGTAAAGGCGGCTTCGCCGAACTGATGGACGTGGTCGGCCAAAACTATCGCGAAAATGAACTTCTGGCAGCGCACGCGGCGAACCCGCAGTTCAAAATCATCGGCACGGAAAATCATCACGAAATGGGCGAGTGGATTTATCTGCGCGATAACCCAGCATACTCTGGCCAGTTTTTGTGGACGGGGTTCGATTACCTGGGCGAATCGCGCGCGTGGCCCAAGATTGGGTACAACTGGGGGCTGTTCGACCGGATTGGCTCGACCAATGGCATTGGCTATCAGCGCGAAAGCTGGTGGAGCGAGCTGCCCATGGTCCATATTGTGCGGCGCGAACGCCCGGCTGCCACTGGCCAAGGCGCGAATAATGCCGAGCGTCTGCCACGGTTGTACTCGGATTGGACACCGCACGTTTCGGGCGAATCCAAACCAGACGAAGCAAAAAACGAAATACCGTCGCAAATGGTCGAGGCCTATAGCAATTGCGACGAGGTAGAATTGTTTCTGAACGGCAAATCGCTGGGCAGCAAGCCGCGACCGGCGGACAACGCTTCGCCCCGGCAATGGAAAGTGCCGTTTGAAGCGGGCACGCTGAAAGCCGTGGCCAGCAGCGGCGGCAAAGTGGTGGCCACACACGAGCTCCGCACCGCCGGAAAGCCGGCCAAAATCGAATTGAAGAGCGACCGCGAAAAACTGGCCAATGATTGGGATGACGTAGGATTTGTGCGGGCGACCGTCGTCGATGGAAATGGCACCCCCGTACCGGATGCGAGTGATTTCATCAAATTCGGAATTTCTGGACCGGCTGCAATTGTTGGCGTCGACGCAGCCGATCCGGCCAGCACTGAGCCATTTCAAGCCAGCCAATGTAAACCATTTCATGGCCTGTGTGCAGCTATATTGCGTGCCACCGCTCCCCAGGGCGAAATCACATTGACAGCCGCTTCCGGCGATTTGCCGCCAGCAACAATTACCATTTCTGCAATCACAGCGAAATGAAAAAAACGGCCTTTCGTGTACCGCCGAATTTCAAAACCGCAACTCGATGCCGCCGGAAATGCCTTGGGCCCACATTGATGTGTCGCGCAACATTTCGGCCGGTTGATTTCCCACGCCCGTGGTCGGTCGTGCGGTCGGTAACGTGGTTGAACTAACATTCGTGTCGATCTGATCGCCGGCGCGAATCACACGGGTCAAATACAAGAATGTGTACCCCATGGTCAGTTCGATCTGATCGGTGAGTTGATAATGCAGGTTTAGCTCCATCTCGGGCAGAAACGCGAACTCATTGCGGCTATGAACGCCGTCGTTTGTGGGCTGTGCGAAAAGACCAGGGCCGTTGCTCATATTCCCGGAAGAATCGGTCGTGACAGTGTTGCCGATGATGTTCACCCATTCGTGCACGTTGCCGAATCCTAGCTGGAAGCTGCCATCCAGCGCCCAGCGATCGGCATGGCACATAAATTCCACGCCCAGTTGTCCGCCGTCAAACTCGCTTTTGGTTTGGAATTGGTCCAAAACATTCAAAGCGGTTTGATCTCCCAGCGTGTCGGTCACAATCACGTTCTCAAAAATCGTGAGGTTTTCTCGAAATTCCAAATGGCGATAGCCGGCCAGCCAACTTAGTTGTGCACCGCTATTCCGTTCGAAAACGTGGCTGAAGGCAATCTCGGCGAAATCCATCGTGCTGGTGGAAGTCACGCCAATCGTGGCCGGCGTGCCGGGTTGGCCAATCACATTCAGTCCCGGCCCTACGAATGCCGCTAGTTGAGCGTTTGGTATCCCGCCGCTGGTAAAGGGCCGCGCCAAAATTGTAGAGCCATCGGAGTTGGCAAAGAAATTCGCTGCTCCAGTCGGCTGCAGCACAGTAAACCAACTGGCACGCAAACCGTTCATCTGATCGTCATCGAACCAATAGCCCAGCGTCACTCGGCCGCCGTTGCGCGCTCCGCCGTCAATGTAATTGCCGCCGAATAAAACTCGCGCGTCGGGCAGCACGCCGGCATCCGCTTGCGGAGTTCCGGGCGGACTGGTCGTCACCAGCGGCGGCAAGTGATTCGCTTGAATCCACAGCGCCAAATAATCCACACGCACCCACCACGGATGGCAACCGCCGTCGTCTAAGCCGCTGCATGCGTTGTCGCTATTGCAGCCGGCGGAAGAGGAACCACCCGCTTGCATATTTCCCGCGCTGCTTGGAGCGCCGGTTCCGTTTGGCGTCGCAGCGGCTGGGCTGGGCGAGCCATCAACTTCGGGAGGTGGCATCGGCGGCCCCATGGCTCCGCCTTGCGCGGCACACTGCTGCAAGGCATCGCTCTTAAGTTCCGCGCCCACATCGTATGGGTCGACGTTGCTTTTCGAATCGTCGGCAGGCGGATCCAATTTTTTCGGTTCCACCGGCTGGGCTTCCTCCGGAATGGGCACGCCGTTCAACTTCGCCGGAGCCACATCGTTGGGATCGATCGTCGGCGCAAAGAAATCGGCATCGGCAAACACCACCGCCGCGGTCGCAAGCACCACGCAGGCTGCCGTGAGTTGATGAATGATCGATTTCATAAGCGTCGATTGAATGGCCACCGGGTCGAACCAACTTTCGCAGCCGGTCCTGTGTGGAACCGGCCCGCCGGCACATGAAGTCCAGCTTTTTGCTCCCGGCGTCCCGTGGCTGGGGGGCTGCAAGTCGGTGGTGGACTTAGTAAACCGTATCGACAGATAGGGTTTCACGGGTAAAACCGATTCTCCCAAACGCGGGGAGATTGGCTGCTGGCTGAGAGTTTTCCGGCAGTCTTCGGTCTCGACTAGCGGCAAACGAGCGGCAAAGTTTTCGTAGCAGGAAAACTCCCCCGAGGAGTTAAAGTTTGGCCAAATTACCTGGCCTAGCACATGTCCAAGTTTCCACTTGATCCATCCAAGGCGAACCGGAGCGGAAACGTACTCGCCAATTTTGTCCCAGCCTTTTTGTTTGGCGACAAAATGGTGCGATTTTGTCACTGGTTCTGTATCGCTTCTGCAGCAGATTTGCAACTCGCGCTGCAACAGCATGCGACAAAATCGATCGTATTTGCGTCCAAGATTGTGCATTGTTGGCGAATTGTTGTCAGCGGCCATTTCGTTCACGGCACATGTGGCTCCCACGGCAGTATGTTGCCGGCCACTGGAGTGCACGATCAATCGCCGCAGCGCCGGTAGCATGTACGCAGCACAAACGGCGTAAAGTCGCACAGCAGCGAGAAAAACGATGCAAAACAATATAAATGTACATGCG
>DASRSD010000131.1 GCA_035656635.1 Pirellulales bacterium | reverse complement strand
CACGTGTGAGGTACTGGTGATGCTGGCATTGCGAATTACATTTTGCTGCCAAGCTTGGCTATTCTCGGGGTGTTCGAAGTCGACAATTCGTGGCTCTTCGTCATCGACGGCCACCGCGTACCGCAAACCATGTTGGGCGTTGATACGATGCGTGGGAATAGCATACGCGGTTACCCCGACCTGGCCGGCCTTGGCGACTGTAAAATCGTAATCCAATTCCGGTGAATCGGTTTTGATTTTTGCAGACTCCGTAACGTTTGCCGTTGTGACCGGGAAGACGGTTAGAACATCGGCTTGACGGCCTAACCCTGCAATGGGCAACCATTGACTGTCGCCACGCGAGACATTGCGAGTAAAGTGCTCTGCATTGACCGATAATTCGGGCGCGATCACATCTTTCTCTTCAACAACTTTATCCGGCCGGCTGTCGTTGGTTGGCCACTTGAAGGAAATGTGCGCGTTGGTCGTTCCTTTGACCGTCATCATATAATGCCATTTGCCGCCTGCTAAAGTGCGATTGTAATACTCGGTTTCCGCTTTGATTTGATCCAGCGCCCGAGCCTGATTTGAATCGTCGAGAAACACGTGATTTACCAGATCGGAAATCTTCACCGGGTACAATACCAACTCGTAAAAGGCATCGTGGCAATCAGCCGGCAGCCGGTCTTGAATGCTTTCGGTCTTCTGCAAAATCGCATCGTATTCCATGAGCCGCACGTGCCGTTCGTTGGCATTAAACGAGTTGAGGTCAATTAGCTCGGGCTTCCGTATGAAGCCCAAGCGGTAATATTTGCTCATGACGTCGACGATGGCCGCCGCCTCGCCGTGACCAAATTCCCGTGTGGCCCAATCCACCAAATAATTGGCCACGCTTTGCCGGTCATAAGCGTGAATGTTCCACGCCAGCCGCAACCAGAAGTCAATTCCAATTTCGCCAGGCTTAATATCGCCCACATTCAACACCCAAATTCGGTTGGCCCCGTATTGGTATGCTTTGGTCATTTCCTCCCAGATAAGAGCCGGCGGCGTGGTGTTTAACCATAAGTAAGATCGAGGGTTGCCCCAATAGCTGATGTGATAATAAATTCCCGCTGCCCCAGCGCGCTGCTGTTCTTGCGGCGTAGAAAGTTGCCGTATGTAGCCAAAATTGTCGTCCGTCCAAAGGATAGTTACGTCATCGGGCACATGCATTCCTCGCTGGTAAAGAGACAACACCTCCTTATACGGCGCGAACATTTGCGGCACTTTTCTTAAATCGGCGTTGACGTATTTCTGTAAAAGCGCCTGTTGATCAGCGAAAACTTGCTCGACAATTTTTACTCTCGCCTCGGGATCGCTTGGGCCTTCCATGGCCGAATCGTGAACTCCACGAATGCCCAGTGTCCAAACGGCTTCGTATGGGCCGCGCTCTTTGGCCCACTGTTCCCAATAGGCCAGCATGTTGTCACGGTTTTCGTCATATCGCCAGGGTCCTTGCCCTTCCTTCGGCCACAATACGTTGTTGCGATTCATGGCTTCCGTGTGGCTGGAACCCATTACAATTCCCCAATCGTCGGCGTCCTTCACGTTTTCCGGCACTCGGCCAAACTCCTTGGAAACGTTGTGCATCGCCGGCCACAAATAATTTCCTTTCAAACGCAAAAGAAGCTCGAAAACTTTTTGGTAGGTCTTCGGCCCGATATTATGTTGCTCGGGTTCAAACGTATTGGCGGCCCAAGGTTCGATGCCGAAATCTTCATCGTTAATGAAAATGCCACGATACTTAACTGATGGCGGACCCTCTTTGATTTCGCCGCCGTTGATGACTAATGCCGTGTGCTTTTCGGGTGTAACATCCGCCCACCAATACCAGGGAGATACGCCAATTGCCTCAGACAGTGCGAACACTCCATAGGCTGTTCCGCGGCGATCACTGCCAAAGATTACAAGCGCCATTTGAATGCCTTCCATTGGCCGCGAGATTTTTTGCAGCTTGAATGTTTCCCATTGCCCGCGAACATCGCTGTCGTCAATTTTCTTTTCAGCAATCAAGCGATCAACTAGTGCGCTGTGCCCGATTGTTCCGATGATGACCGCGTCGGGGCCAAGCTGATTCAAGTCATTCTTTACCTGCGGCTTGTGGCCGGTGACTCGATTAATGTCGTCCGCTAAAATTCCGGCGGCAATGTTTGCCAGTTTAAAATCCTCGGGAGCAACATAAATGTCGGCAGTCTTGCCGCCCATGGTCAGCTTCAGAGAATCGGCCTCGGCTTCATGGCCGACCAGTAGCTTGCCGGCCGCAAGCACATTACCACATAAGCCAAACAGCAAACACATGGCCGGAAGCCATCTCATGGCGCCATTCCCAAAGGCAGACGGTGCACATTATTTCCGTCGCATTCTACTCCGGAGCGCGCGCCGTTACCACACTTCTAGCCGTTCTTCCGGCCGGCGGTACAAAGTTTGGCTCGGCTGTACGTCAAACGCTTCGTACCAAGCCGGAATGTTTGAAAGCGGCACCAATGTGCGGAACCGTTCCGGCGAATGCGGATTTGTTCGCAACATCACTTTCAAATCAGCCTCGCGCTGAGATCCGCGCCAAACTTGAGCATAGCCAATGAAGAACCGTTGCGGTCCTGTGAATCCATCAATGATCGGCGCTGGTTTGCCCTCCAGCGATTTTTGATATGCTGCGTAGGCAATAGTTACGCCACCCAAATCGGCCAAGTTTTCACCCAGCGTGAGCAAGCCGTTGATATGGATATCATCCACCGGATTACACGCATTGTATTCTTTCACCAACTTGTCGGTTTTGGCATTAAAGCGTGAGCGATCTCCAGTGGTCCACCAATTCCGCAAATTGCCATCGGCATCGGAGCGGCTTCCTTGGTCGTCAAAACCATGAGTAATTTCGTGACCGATAACGGCGCCGATACCGCCATAGTTCACCGCATCATCGGCCGTCATGTCAAAAAATGGGGGCTGCAAAATGCCGGCAGGAAACACAATTTCATTGAGATTCGGATTGTAATACGCATTCACCGTTGGTGGCGACATTTGCCATTCATCACGGTCGACTGGTTTGTGCAGCCGTGCTAGTCGATATTGCGTTTCGAACGCGTCGGCCGCTTGCACATTTTGGATGTACGAATCGGTGCCAATTTTCAGCCCCGAGTAATCGCGCCACTTAATCGGGTAACCAATTTTCGGCCGTACCGCAGCCAACTTGGCGAGGGCCTCCTTCTTGGTTTCCGGGCTCATCCAATCACGGGATTCAATCCGCTCCTTGTATGCCAACATCAGGTTTTTCACTAGCTCGTCCATTCGTTGCTTGGCCTGTGGCGGAAAGTATTTTTCCACGTACAATCGGCCAAGTGCCTCGCCCATTTGTCGGTCGAGTGTGCCGATGGCCCGCTTCCAGCGTGGCTGCAATTGTTTAATTCCGCGCAGCTGCTCGCCATAGAAATGGAAATTCTCGTTGACGAAATCGTCGCTCAAATACGGACCAGCAGAATGGATTAAATGCCAGCGCAAATAGGTGCGCCAATCGTCCAGGGAAATGGTTCTAAGCAATTCATTTAGCTTCTTAAAAAATTCCGGCTGACCGACAATGGCGTCTTCCACCCCCTGGGCATTCACGGAGTTCCAGAACAAATCCCACTTCACATTCGGCGTTAGCTCCGCCAGTTCGGCATCGCTCATTTTGTTGTATTGTGCTTCTCGATCGCGCAATTGCACAGGAGTGCGCGAGGCTTCGGCTAATTGCGTTTCGATATGCAGTACAGTATCAGCGTTTACTTTGGCAGCATCGGGAGAATCGCCCAACAGCGTCAGCATTTTAGCCACATGCTCGCGATATTGATCGCGTATGCGTTTGGAATCGTCGCCGGAGCCTAAATAGTAATTGCGTTCCGGCAAACCCAGCCCTCCCTGCCACAATTGAATGGCATAGCGCGAACTTTGCTTTTCGTCCTGCTCAACGCCGAAACCAAACAAACCCGAAATGCCCGAGGCCTGAAAATGACCGACGAGCTTCAGTAAATCATCCGTGTTTTGAATTTTTGCAATCCGGTCCAGATCGTCGGCCAGCGGCTTCGCGCCGCCCTCGTTCAGCTTTTTTTCATCCATCGCCGTTTTATAAAAATCGCGCAGCTTGCGCGAATCGGCATCGAGCGGCTTGTCGCTCTTCGACAGACCTTCCACAATTTCCCGCAGGGCCACGAGATTATCGTCGTGCAATTTCGGGAAAGCGCCCCAACGGCTGTACTCGTCCGGGATGGGGTTTTCCTTGATCCACCTGCCGTTTACGTATTCAAAAAAGTCGTCGCCTGGCTTAATCGAGGTATCGAACGTGGACCGGTCGATGCCGCTTTTCAGCGGTTGATCGGCCGCAATGACAGTTGCCGCCGGAAACGCCGCCGCAAGCAACCCTGACAGTGCAAATGCGCCTGCCATGCAACCCGCCAACCTGCTTTCCATCCACTGCTGTCTCATCACATGCCTCATGGTTCTAGCACCTCGATTTACAGATACTTTCCCTTACGCACCTAACTGCCGATGGGATCGATACTGTCCAGCCCTTCCGCCCTTCGGTAGCTGCGTGTTCCCTTACTTCTGGGTGGCTTGGCATCTCTGCGGTTAAATGCGATCCGCGCTTGCAAAATCCAATTCAGCCCACGCAAAACACGGTCAGCGAACGCGACCCGTGCGCGCCAATCACCAGCGATTGTTCAATATCTGCCGTTTTGGAAGGTCCAGCAATAAACGCGCCAAACTCCGCCCGATTGAACTTTAGTCGCTCGTACGCTTGGTGCATATTGTCAACAATTTCGCCCGCCGGCAACACCAGTGCCAGGTGCTGCACAATAAAATATAACGCTCGCAGTGGCAGATTCCGATCGGTGACCCAAATCGCTGCATTTTCGGCCACGCCGAATTCACCAGACAGCACAGCAAAGTCGATCGGCTCCAAGGCATGTGGATCGCTGATATTCGTCAAATCAACATTTGAGTTGCCGATTCCAAGCACACGCGAAATGATTTGCTTCGCTTCTCGATATGCAGGAATTTCGCCCAGGGCAGAGTGAGCTGCCGCCGCATCGGGCACGCGCACCCACTGTCCGCCGATTTCGGTCAGCACTTTGGCGAATTGCGCTGGCCGGTCAACATACGTGATCCACTGGTGCTCCAGCGTGGGCAACTCAGTGCCGGGAGGTTGATGACTGCGAATCGCCGACAGAATTTCCTCCCGGCTGCGGCGATGTTCCGGCGGTTGTGGTTCGGCCATAATGCTCTTGATAAAGCTGTCGAAAGCTGCGGCGCGGCGCGGGAGGCAATTCGCGCTGCCGCCCCCACGCATTCAAGCGGTTATATACCAGCCACCGTGGGAAATTCCGCAGAGCCCACCGCCCCATATTCCCCATCAAACCATACAACCAAGTCGTGCGCAGCACAATGCTGGCCAGCTTCATCGAAAAGCGTTTGGTCCACGGCAAATGGCCATGCACCGCTAGTTCCCGCCGCCAGGTAAGCAGTTGATGGTGAATGTCGATCTTCACTGGGCACACGTCGGTGCAGCTGCCGCACAGGCTGCAAGCATACGGCAGGCTGTAATAATGCTGCGGATCGCGAGCCGGCGCTAAAATGGAGCCAATCGGACCGGGCACCGTGTTCTCGTAACTGTGGCCGCCGCTGCGGCGATAGACCGGACACGTGTTCATGCACGCCCCGCAGCGAATACACTTCAGCGAGCCGCGAAATTCCCCGCTGGCCAGCAGTTGACTGCGGCCGTTGTCAACAATCACAATGTGCAACTCGCCACCGAGGCGCGGACCATGGAAGTGCGACGAATACGCTGTAATCGGTTGCCCCGTGGCCGATCGCGCCAACAGCCGCAAGAAGACGCCCAAATCTTTCGCGCGGGGAATCAATTTTTCGATCCCCATGCACGCGATGTGCAATTTCGGGAGTGAGACACCTAAATCGGCATTGCCTTCGTTGGTGCAAACGACGAAACCGCCTGTTTCAGCCACGGCAAAATTCACGCCGGTCAGCCCGGCGTCGGCTTCCATAAACTTGTGTCGCAAATGTTGCCGGGCTACCTCGGCCAAATACTGCGGATCGGTCGCGCCGGCCGCCGATTGCAAATGCTTGTGAAACAGCTCGCCGATTTCTTCCTTCTTCATGTGAATGGCAGGCATCACAATATGGCTGGGAGGCTTGCGATCCAATTGCACAATCCGTTCCCCCAAGTCGGTGTCGGTCACTTCAATGCCGTGACGTTCCAAATATGGATTAAGATGACACTCCTCCGTCAACATCGATTTGCTTTTGACGAGTTTTTTCACGCCGTGTTGCCGCAAAATATCCAGCACAATTTGGTTGTGCTCAGCCGCATCGCAGGCCCAATGCACCGTGGCGCCCAAGGCCGTGGCTTGCCGCTCGAACTGTTCCAGATATTCCGCCAAGTGCGATATGGTGTGCAACTTGATGGCCGAAGCGGTTTCGCGCAGCGTTTCCCATTCCGGCAGCGAATGCACCGCCTTGTCGCGCTTGGCGCGTACAAACCACAGGGCGGTGTCGTGCCAATGCGCCCGAGGGCGATTTCGCACAAACTCAGCGGCTAGTGTTGCGTGGTTCATGTGAAATTCCAGAGAAATCGCTGAGTGGGTAGCACATCTATTAGACATCCCCTCCTGCCAGAATTTCCGCGATGTGCATGACGCGCATTGGTTTTTTCTGCCGGCGGATCAAACCTTCCAAGTGCATTAGGCAACTCATGTCGTTGGCGGTCAATACTTGTGTGCCGGCTTGTTCGTGGTCGTAAATGCGGTCCTCCCCCATCATGCACGAGACCGCTTCTTCATTCACGGCAAAGGTGCCGCCGAAGCCGCAGCATTCGTCGGGCCGCTGCAGTTGGACGATTTGCACCCCCTCGATCATTTCCAAAAGCGACCGCACTTTATTATACGACTTGCCCACCAGTTCCGTGTCACTGGCCAGCCGCAATTCGCGCAAGCCGTGGCAGCTTTGATGCAAGCCGACACGATAGGGAAATTGGCCTTGCAGTTTTTCCACGTGCAGTACGTCGGTCAAAAACTCGCACAGTTCGAATGTTTTAGCTTTCAGCTTTTGAAAGTCTGCGTACTCCGGCCGGCCGTGAAAATATTCGTCGTAATGTTGCCGGACCATTGCCACGCAACTGCCCGATGGCGCCACGACGTATTCAAAATCTTTGAAAATACGCAGAAACTTTTCGGCCAGCGGTCGGGCGTCTTCCGTGCAACCGGTATTGGCCATCGGCTGGCCGCAGCAAGTTTGCTCAACGGGAAATTCAAACGTCACGTCCAACCGCTTCAGCAACTCACACGTGGCCAGCCCGACTTGCGGATAAAGCTGGTCGATATAACAGGGAATAAACAGCGCAACGAGCGGCATTACGGCTTGATTTCGGCTTGTTCCAGCGTCACATTCTGCTGCTTGGCATTGTAGCCCTGATGCTGGACTAATTCAAACAGTAAATCCGCCTTTTCGCCTGTCGCCACGCGCTTTTGGAATTGCACGGTTTGATAGTCGTGTAGCGTCGGCTCCAGCGCACTGCGGAACACAATGTGTCCGGGATACGTGCGGCGGATTTCCACGTCGATGGGCTTGCCCGTGTAGTTGCGAATCCGCTGATCGTAAATCG
>DASRSD010000130.1 GCA_035656635.1 Pirellulales bacterium | reverse complement strand
TGTTGGCCTTGGCCGTCGAAAGCTCGTTCGTCCTGGCAATTCTGCACGTTAGCAACACACGCGATTTTTCCTAATGAGGTAAGCGCCATGCACCATCACGCAAGCAAATCGTTGGTGAAGCCGCTGCTGTTGGCTGGCATGATTGGCTCGGGCGCGCTGGGCGTGTGGTTGTTTGCCAGCGGCATCGTGGTCTCGATTGTCGATCAATGGCGGTCTTCGCCGAAATGGGAATACTTGGAAATCAATGGGCAAGGCGAAGCCATCATCCGGGCCTATCAAGTGAATGTGGGCTTCTCGTACCGCGATTTAGCCGGTCAGCCAGTTACCGATCCGCTGACCGTTCATGCACTGCCTGGCACCTCGTTGCCGGCCGCCGATGCCGCACACTTTCAAAACCCGCTCGATTGGCCGGACCGTATATTGAGTATTGAAGACGCTCAAATGCCTCCCAACTTCTGGTATTTAATGCGCGAAGGGCAGCCTAACGGGCATGCTTACTTCGTCGGCTTCAATAGCGAATCGAAACAGCAAGTAGGTTATCTCGGGCTGGCCGGTTTCCGCAGCACGCTTCCGCCACGGGAAGAACAATTTGTTCTTTCCACACAAAAGGTGGGCGGTAATATTGCCGGGAATTTCCGTCCTGGCGCGCAGCCCTATATTTATGCCACTCCCGAAAACGAAATCTGGACGGCCTATCTCATCTCCGGGGGAAAACTGTTTCAAGTGAATTTCAAACTGCGGACCGTGCAACCGGTGCCGCTGCCGGAGGAACCCGTATCGGTCGAAATGGCCAACCAACCCATTTCCGACGCGTTGAACTCCGGCTATCGACGTGAGGTGGCCATTCGCACGACAAACCAAATCATCGTGATGGATTACGAGGGTAAAACCTTGCAGACAATTCTCGTGCCCGCCGAATTGCGAGACCAAGGCTTCGATTTGTTCGCCTGGTGGAAACCGCAAGTGGTGATGGTGACCGATATGGCGGGCTGGGTTCATCCGCCGCAAGTGTATTGGGTGAACGATCAAGGACAAATTGCGCGGCATGAAACGGTAATCCTAGCTTCCAATCCGCCTGCCGATCCGCGTTTAATTGCCTGGGGCAGCGCATTTCTTCTTCCCGCGCCGCTGATTTACGCCCCTGCCCTGCTGATTGGCCTGCCTTTGTCCAATGTGTTTGACGGCTCGCAACCTGCTTATGCCGCAGCGCTGACCGTTTGGTGGAATGCTTGCTGGCCGGCGCTGGTTACCTTGTGCGTGTTGGGAATTGCCCTATCGATATATGTTTACGGTCGCCACCAGCGCGTAAGCGAATCGGGCTCGCTGCCCTGGGCAGTTTTTATTGCCCTCATGGGGTTGCCCGGCCTCATTGGCTACGTCTTGCACCGCGCTCGCCCCGCCACGGAAAAATGCGCCCACTGCGGCGCGGTAACTTCGCGGAATCGCGACACCTGCCTTCTGTGCAACACGGAATTTCCATTGCCGCCGCTGAAAAGCATCGAAATCTTTGCGTGAATAAGGGTCTGCTGCGCAGCCAGGTCCAATGCAGGCCTGAGCATTCAGGGGTGCTGTATTTTGGAGGATTTGTCGCCCTGGAAAATCGCAGATTTCTCGCGAATTTCGGCATCCAAGCCCGCATTTCAAACGCTGAAGCCACCCAATCGTTGGGGGACACGTGTCATCTTTTTGGACGACACGCCGACAAAAGCGTTTATTTTTCGTAAATCTGCACTAAACTCAACGATTACTAGCGGGCAAGTATTGTGATCCTTTTCGAGGGTCATTAGAGGTTACCTGCGGGGGAGGCATAACTGGTGACTTGGGGTGTTTTGTAACACCCTCGCCATTGCCTATCTTGTCGTGGCTGGCTGCCGACAATCTCCTCTTCAGCGCCAAGCAGCCAATTGTTTTGTTTGAAGAATTGTGAGTATCATCGAGTAACGGGGATCCTACGGAACTGGCGTCGGGGTCAAAGAGGCAACGCCCCACGCACCCAATGGCTGGCACACTGCCGCCCACAACGGATTTCCAATCGATTCAGCTAAGTCCGTTTCCCGTCGACCCGCTTATTCCGTTTAACAGTCGATCGACAACTTGTGAGGGGAGTTAGATATGAAGCGCAGGAATACGCTCGCTGTGTTGTTTCAGGCCGTGCTGCTGGGCAGCCTTTTGGCGGCAACAGGCCACGTATGGGCAGCCAGCGATACTTGGCTTGGAACTTCCGGCACAGGCTGGAATACCCCGGGGAATTGGAATCTACCGGCGGTTCCTTCCAATGGCGATACCCTGGTTTACACCGGCGCTGGCGGCACGTCGAATAACGACACGGCAACCGTCACGTCTCTGGGTGGCATTTCGTTTGCCACCAGCGCGGGCGCTTACACATTAACCGGGACTCCCACCCTGGCATTAACCGGGGCGATTACTGACAACACAGCCAACGGGACTGCCGAAGCAATCAATTTTGCGATTAATGGTACCGCCGCCAGCAGCCTCGTTTTCGGCTCGGATGGCTCCGGCAGTAATTCAGTCACTTTAGGTGCGACAGATACGTTCGGCGCGTTGACGGTGAGCAGTAACTCAGCGAATGCCGATACACTGAGCATCGGCAGCGGGAACACGCTGACTATCACTGGTACAACGAATTCAAACATCGGAATAGCGGCCACGTCTGCCAGCAACACAACGGCATCGCTGACGATAACAGGCGGAGGCAGTTACAATCAAACCGGTGGAAACCTAGTGGTCGCTGTCACCAGTGGCAACAACAACAACGGTACCCAAACGTCCACCCTGGATGCCTCTGGTCTCTCGGCGTTTACCTATAACAATAGCACCGGCTCGGTGCTTGTAGGCTTCGGCGCGAAATCCAACGGCACGTTAAGGCTCGCAAACGCTGGAAGTGCCGCTAATGCGATTACCGCCGCCACCGTGTCCGTGGGTGACAGCAATAACGGCAATAACGGCGGCACTAGCACCCTTTCGCTTGGAGGGGGTACCAATGTAATTCATGCGACGACCATCAATCTCGGCGCGGGTAAGGCGGTTGGAATCATGAATTTTCAAGGCATGGGTGGCGCGTTAACCATTACCGGCCTGACCGGTGGCGCGAGTACCGCCAATATCACGCTCGGCCGGCAATCCAGTGCAACAGGTACTTCAACGGCGAGCCAACTGCTGCTGGCCGGCCACAATGCCACAGTTCAGGCAGGCACCGTCAATGATGGTCAATTAAACGGCGCTACCGCCAACACGGCAACGGGCAACATCACATTTGACACCGGCACATTCAGTGCCGTGACGCTGGCGTTGGCGGTGGACACCAGCGGAGCCGATTCGGGTGGCGCCAAGGGTACTTTCGTCCTCGGCGCCAGCTCCGCCAGTACGGGAGTTTTGAACGTGACGAGTAATTTTTTTCTGACGAACGTTACCAGCACCTCTACCACGGCTCGTACAGACACTGCGGAATTTGATATCAATGGCGGCACAGCCAATATCAGCACCAACATTTTGGTCAACGGATCACAAACCGGCGTTACACAAAGCTCAACAATCAAGCTGAATGCCGGAACCCTGAGCATGGGCAATGGAACGACGAACTTTGCCATCGGCACTTCCACGGCATTGATATCGACTTTTAGCATGCCCAGCGCTGGCAGCACGGGAACCATCCAAAACTTGGGAGGCGGTGGTATTTTTTCCACGGGCGGCACTGGCGCCACCAGCACAGCTGGTGGTTTGTCGATGGGAGGCACCGGCACTTTGATTTTGGCCGGCACTGACACCTACAGTGGAAACACTACGGTCAACAATGGGGCGTTGTTGGTGAACGGAACATTGGCGGCCAACGGTGCTGCCGCGGTATCAGTTAGCGGCGGGTTACTTGGTGGAACAGGCACCGTTAACCGGGCAGTGACGCTCGGAAGCGGAACCTTGACCGGCGGCACCGGCGCCGCCGGCGCGGGAGGAGCGACGGGCACGTTGACCTTGGCGAATGGCCTGACCATGAATGGCGGCAATTTGCTGTTCAATTTCGGCACGTCCTCCAACAACTCCATCAACATTACAGGCGGCCCAGTAACATTCAATAGCGCCGGCTTTTCGTTCTTGCTGGGCGGCAGCCCCGCTCCGGGAACCTACACCGTTTTAACCTCGGCCAATGCCTTTGCACCGGGCGGATTGAATTTCTCTTCGTCAAGTGTGGGACGAACCACGTTTCAGCCGGTTTCGTTCTCTGGAACAAGTAACATTTTGCAGGTGACCATCAGCGGCAGCGCGGCTAACTTAACATGGAACAACAGCGTGGGAGGGGGTGACGGCACTACGTGGGACACCAGCCAACTGAACTGGACCAGCAGTGCATCGACCAATCCGAATCAGTATTTTGACGGCGACAACGTGCTATTCAACGACAGCAACAATTTCCCCACCAACCCAAATGCCTACAACGTTCAACTTAATTCGACGGTTAACCCGGGCTCGGTGACGTTCAGCAACGGGCCAAGTATAAGTACATATACCATTAGCGGGGGCGGGCAAATTGCCGGGACTACTGGATTGACCGTGAATGGTGGTGGAACGGTCGATATTTCGGCTTTATCGAATAACAGCTACACGGGCAACACAACCATTTCCGGTGGCAGCACGCTGATTATTTCGACCTTGGCCAACGCCGGCTCGAACAGCAGCGTGGGCGCTGCCGGCACCAATATTGTGATTGATGGCGGAACGCTGGTGTGGAAGGGTGGTTCGACCCAAACGACCAACCGCGGAATCACCATCACTCCCAACGGTGCCACGTTGGAAGCGGATCCGACAAGCGGAGGACAAGGAATCACCATTAGTGGCCCGATCACCATGAGTGGCAGCGGCGCACGAATATTGACGTTGACCGGCACAGATACTTCGTTGGCCACGCAAAGCATTTCCAGCACCATTTCTGACGGCGCCGGCGGAGCCACTAGCATCGTGAAAAATGGCAACGGTAGTTGGCAATTGGCCGCGGCCAATAATTATAACGGCGGCACCACGATCAATTTGGGCCGCATTCGTATTACGAATGTGGGCGCTTTGGGCGGCGGTAACGTAACTATTTCCAATGGCGGTCAGGTCTATATTAATGGCAATGGCACAGTAGTTAATAACTTCTCCATCGCCGGCAACGGCGTTACCGAGACCGACGGCAGTTTGGCTGGTGCCCTGCGGATCGGCAATGCCAATAATATTTTGACAGGCCTGATTACGCTGACCGGCGATGCTCGGATTACTGCCCGCAACTCTACTGCCTCGACCGTTACCATCTCTGGCCAGATTACGGGCAATCATAACCTGGAGTTGGGCAACGGCGGCGGCACGACCGTGAACACCATAACGTTGTCGAACCTCAGCAACAACTGGGGCGGCAGCACCACGATTAGCTTTGGCACGGTGAAGGCCGGGGCCAGCAGCGGCGCGACTAGCGGCGTAATTCCGCACGGTGCAGGTGCCGGCGATATCACCATTAACGGCGGAAACGGCGGAAATGCCACGCTCGATTTGAACGGCTTCAACGTCACTATTAACGGTTTGAATTCGACAGCCGGAACCGATTCGCAAGACTTTGTTACGAACAGTTCGACCGGGTCAGCGAGCGTTTTAACCGTAGGCGACAACGATGCCAACGGAACGTACACTGGCGTCGTTCAAGACGGTGGCAATTCGATTGGCTTGACGAAAATTGGAAATGGCAACCAGATTTTGATGAACACCGCTAATCCTTATACCGGAGCCACCACCGTCAGCGGCGGCACTTTAACGATTAAGGCGTCGAGCTCGATCAACAGTACACCGACCATTAGCGTGGCCTCCACAGGCATTTTCGATGTCACTGACTTCGGCGGCGGCGGCATGAGCATTGGTTCTAGCGTTGCGCAAACCTTGGTAGCAAACGGCGCTGTGCATGGCACGATTAATTTGTCCAGTAGCGGAACGTTGGCGGGCACGGGCACGATCGACAGCCTGATGACCCAAGGTGGCAGCAGCATTCGTCCTGGTTCGGCCACAGCCGACGGCAACGTCGGTACGTTGAATATCGGCAGCAACCTCAGCGTCGGTGGCGGCGACATGCGGTTTGACATTGCCGGCGCGACGAATGACAAAATTCTTATCGGTGCCAGCGGTACGGCAAGTTACAACGCTGGCTCGACCATCACCATTGCTCCCACCTCGACCTTTGCCCTCGGCACCACCAACTATGTACTGGTGAATTTGCTGAATACCAGTAGCACCATTGGCTACGGTGGCGGACCGCCGTCATTGAATAACACCGCTATTGGCCGCAACACATTCCATTTGGATACGTCTTCCAACCCTAATGAAATTCTGTTGGTGGCAACTGGCGTGGCGGCCGGCAACCTATTCTGGACTGGTTCGAACGGCAATTCTTGGGATATTCAAGGGACACAGAGCTGGTTGAACACCAACACCACCAGCCAGGATGCGTACTTTGATGGCGATAGTGTAACCTTCGAC
Source organism: Pirellulales bacterium (assembly GCA_035656635.1). NCBI lineage: Bacteria > Pseudomonadati > Planctomycetota > Planctomycetia > Pirellulales > Pirellulales bacterium. The sequence continues at coordinate 2,238 of DASRSD010000130.1, read as the reverse complement.
ACCGCGCACAATACGACCAGCACTTTCTCCGTTTCGCTCAATGCAACGGTGGCGCCCGGTTCGGTCACCGTTACCAACGGCAACTACACCCTTAGCGGCGGCACAATTACCGGCAGTACGGGGTTAACCATCTCCGGCGGCTCGCTCAATTTCCAAAGCACGGGCACTTATGTTGGCAATACCACCGTGAGTGGCGGAGCAACCTTACAAATTACCGGTGCCGGCAGCATTAACGGCTCGGCCGTGAAGATTCAAAATGGCACGGTCAAAGTAGGGTCCTCATCGGCGCTGGGAGCAACCACGCCCGTTACGCTGGGCGACGGCGGCAGCAATAGTGGCCTGTTGGATTTGAACGGACAGGCGGTCAGCGTTACGAGTGTTAATGTGAGCGGCACCGGCGCCAGCAATACAATTGGCAATAGCATCGCCACTCCGGCAACCCTGACGGCTTCCGGCGCTTCGAACATTGGTTCCGGTGGAACGCTGCGGGTTACAGGCATCACTTCTGCGACTTTCTCTGGCATTAACGGCGCCGGCAACATCGTGGTGGGCGATAGCGCAAACGCGGCCGGCCTTACCGTGACAGGCTCTGGTGGCTTGTCTGGCACAATTACCGTCAATCCGAATGCAACTCTCACAATTGCGTCCGGCGGATCAATTTCCAGTTCCACGGGTATCACGCTGGCCGGTGCTACAGAAGTATTCTCCAATACGGTATCCGCCAATAACTTTGGCACCGGTTCCACAATTAGCGTGACCGGGGCCAACAGTTTGTTAAAGTATGGTGCGAATGCACTAGCCAATGCCCTCCAAAACCCCATCAGCATTGGCGCCATCGCTTCGGTCACCATCGATGTAAACGACAGCAATGGCACCACCAAAACCACTTACAATGACTCGGGCGCACTCACCGGTAGTGGCCCATTGACCGTGATCAACAGCGGAACCGATTTGGTCGACACCTACCAGTTATCCGGCAACAACTCCAGTTACTCGGGCAATATTTCGGTGGGAACGACCGGTTCGACTATTCGCTTGCAGCCGACCACCGCGAATGGCTTGGGCAGCGGCAGCGTGACCGTTGCCAGCGGCTCGGAAGTTTTCTTCAGTGCCGGCGGCACCTATACAAACAATTTCAACATCACCGGCATTGGATCGACCGTGGATGTTCCGTCTTATGGCGCCATTCGGTTTGTGAATGGCCTCACCTCGACAGGAAACATCACCCTATCTGGCGACGCTACAATTTCCGGCGGCACCTCAGGCGCATTTGCAACAACCATGAATGGCCAAATCACTGGCGCTCATGCGTTGACGCTGATGTCCGGCACGTTCACCTTGAATAACACCACAGCCAATGCCGACAATTATGGTCCGGCAGGGGCCGGTTCAATCGCCACCATTTTGGGCAACTACAACAACCTGGCTGCTCAAGTGGCCACGGTGATCCTGAAGAACACCAACTCCATCAGCACCGGTGGCCTGCAAATGCAGGGCGCCGTGCTGCGGCTGGATAACAACAGTATTTCCATTGCCAATTTGTCCAGCACAGGCACTTTGGCGGGCAGCAGCGTCATTAGTGACGATGGGCCTGATGTGACGGGTGGCTCTGGCACGGTTACCTTGACCTTCGGCGATTCCAGTGGAACGGTCGCTACGCCCAATGCGTATGCTGGTACTTTGATCGACGGCACTAGCGGTGGAAAGCTGGCTATCGTGAAGACAGGCACCGGCGTGGAATCACTCACAGGCCTGAGCACCTTTACCGGCAACGTCACGGTGCAACAAGGCGAGTTAATTGCTGCCAGCACAATCAGTCAAAGTGATGGTTCCAATGGTCCCTTGGGTAAAACTGGGTCCCCCGGCGGTCGAACAATCACCGTGAACAGCAGCTCCACGTTGGAACTGGATATTAACAACGTGTTTGGCGGCAACGGCAACTTGGCATCGAACTTGCCCGCGATTGTCAACAACGGCACGGTAAATGCCACGCAGTACAATCAGATCGGCAATATCACGCTGAATGGGGCGACGCTCAGCCAAACCTCCACTAGCACGGGCAACTATGGCGGCTACCAGTTTTTGGGCTCGGTGACGGTCGGCGGCGCTGCCCCATCGACCATTTCCTCCGGCAACACCGCGGCCAATCACTTGGGTACCAACACCAGCTTTAATGTGGCCGATGTCACCGGAAACTCGACTGTCGATTTGACTGTCTCCGCCGGCCTGCGTGACCAA
>DASRSD010000129.1 GCA_035656635.1 Pirellulales bacterium | reverse complement strand
ATGCATGGGAGTTAATGTTTTTATGTAGCAATTAAAAGAGAATGAATTCTTTTACGGAGCAGCAATTCGCGTCGAACCACCAGGCAAAATTTATTAGTTGCGTGCTGCCACCGCCAACGTAACCAGGACCGCGACAAGCGTGAAGAAATAGGACAGCAAGCTAACGACACCGGAATACATTTCAACGGGAATGGCTGGATACATGGTAATCACCAATACGGACAAATGAATTCGCGATGGGAGTAGTTATCACGGCGCTGTACGCGGGCTACAACGTGTTAACGCGGCCTCAACGCTCCAGCGTACCTACTCAACCATACGTTAAAAAAGACCATCCGGCGTTGTTGCCCGTGCATATCGCAGGATGAAATTTAGATGTTCTCAGCAGCGGCCCTCAGAAGGTTGTGGCCCTCTAACTACCGCTGGCCAGCGAATTGGCGATAGTGGTGAATGCTGTCTTGGCGTTCGTGCCAATCGTCCTGACGGCCCCCAAACAAATCACCACGATTAGCGCCAGCATAACGGCATATTCCACTGCCGTCGGACCGTCTTCAGATTTAAAAAGGCGACGGATTTTCGCGACCCAAACCTGCATTGCAAGTCTCCCTTCGTTCACCCCGTGATGCCGATTGGTCTTTCCAGACTTCGCATCAAGTTTCGTCGCTGCCTTTCATCCCGCGGCAACCGTAGCGCAACCTCCGAGGAACAATTACAAAACTTTACGTCAAAACCCGGCCCCTTGTCGCCGCGCACGGCGCCTTCCGGCATTAATTCCGCATGAACGGCCCGTCCAGTTTGCGCCTCAAAAACACAAGCCTGGGGGTCGTAACCCCCAGGCTTGAAAAGTAAACAACAATCCCAAAACAACCAGGGTCAATTAGCTGCCGCTGGCCAGCGAGTTGGCAATCGTGGTGAACGTGGTCTTGGCGTTGGTGCCAATGTTGCCAATGGCGGCCAAGCACACAATCACAATCAAGGCCAACATGACGGCGTATTCCACTGCCGTGGGGCCATCTTCAGAAGTCAGGAATTTACGAATTTTGAGTAACGCATTCGACATGGTCGAACCTCATATGTTAAGAAGATAAAAAAGAAAAGAGAAACCAAACCGTTCACGAAACACAATCACTGCGAACAACTTTTCAACGGCCACTAGCCCACGAATTGGCTGGACCGTGTGCATTGGAAGTCGGATTGATGTGAATCGATGCCATCACTGCCAGGCAGACAATGGCAATCAGTTCCAACAGTACCGCACAATGCACCACGGCTCGGCCATGCTCACCGCCGAAAAAACGGCGAATGGTGTGCCGACAATTCGTCATAGGAACATCCTCTCTAAGGAGAGTGAAAAACAAACAAAACAATTAACTTCCACTGGCCAGCGAATTCGCGACGTTTTGGAACGTTGTGTTGGCATTCGTGCCGATCGTGCCGATTGCCGCCAGGCAAACAACCACAATCAACGCCAACATCACCGCGTACTCCACTGCCGTTGGACCATCTTCACAAACTAAAAATTCACGACCCCACAAAACCCAGCGCTTCATTTGCCCCTCCTAGGCCAGCGCACCCAGGCCTTCCGCCATCCTCAGGCCTAGTTCGCCAGCATGAGTGATTGCGGTTTCGCCGGGTGCCACGCCGGACAACTTTTGGCCGACGCCTGCCTGCATGTGCGCCCGACAAAAACCTTTCGGATTGGAAACAACAAGCGGCCTTGCCTCGATCTGAGAGTTGACCACCTCTTGCTCCCAACGGAGCCTTCAGCGTGCAACATCCCTTCGGTAGCGTGGCGATCCCAAAAACTCAGGACCCATCGCTTTGCGTCGCGGCCTTTCAGCCGGTTTGCCTTTTTCGAGGATGCTCAAGGACCAGCGGGTACGAATCAAATGCGTTTCCTCCTCGCGCCGAGTGTTCGTTCGAAAAGTTCGTTCGGCGGTCGGAAGCCACGTTTTTCCACAGCCCGAAAGCCATGTCACACGCCGGAGCCGCTCGATTGCTCAAGTCGTCTCCGCCTGTGCAATCAAACCTATGTTGTCTTTGCCCGATGTCAAATCGGGAAGTTTAAGAAATCTTCTCTGGTGGCAAAAACTTTTTGCTTTGTCGCGCGCAACGACCGTTGCCGTTGGCACTTTGCGATGTGCTGGGCATTGCCAACCTGACATTGTGGATTTTTTCCGCACAGTGCATGGACCATTTCATCTGCCCGAAATTGCGCCCGCAAAAAGCTATTGTTGCATGTGGAATCCGCATAAAAACTCGTGGAATGAACCGTCTGTAGGAAGCTGAACGTAGTCAGCCTGGAAGACAATCCAGCCGAAGCAATTCGGATTGTAGCGCGTTTTATGCCTGTAACGTCGGCGCCGGATTTATCGATGCAACTTTTAGAAACGCCGTGGATGAATTCCACGTTGGATCGCTTAGCATGCGCGCCCTGGGGCTATCATGCGAACGAACCGTCGGCAGCCGAGCCAACTGCACTGGCCGCGCTGGCTTTGTTGGGCGCAGGGCGCACTGCCGAAGCGCAATCCCCTTTGCAGTGGCTGGCAGCCGCACAAACAAGCAACGGCAATATCGCTCCGTTTGCTGAGCTAACTCAATCGGCTTGGCCTACGGCACAAGCCGCTTTTGCCGCTGCGGTGGCATCGCATCTGGGTGGCAAACCCCAGCTCAATCTCCCCTTGGCTCAACAATGGCTGCTCACGGCGGCAGGAATGGCCGTGGAAAACTCGCCGGAATTCGGCCACGATGGTCGGCTCATCGGCTGGCCCTGGGTCATTGGAACCCATTCGTGGCAAGAGCCGACCGCGTGGTCGGTGTTGGCATTAAAGTCGCTCAGATTGGGCAATCACCCGCGCACGAGGGAAGGGGTGCGATTATTGGTCGATCGCTTGCTTTCTACCGGCGGTTGCAATTACGGCAACACGGTCGTGCTAGGACAAACATTGCGGCCGCACGTCGAACCGACAGGCATTGCGCTATTGGCATTGGCCGGAGAAAAAATTGACGATCCGCGCATTGAGCTGTCTCTGCAATATCTGCTTGAGAACCTATCGGCGGAAACTACGCCCCTTTCGCTCAGTTACGGCTTGCTTGGGTTAACCGCTCACCATCGACAACCTACCGCAAGTGCAACCTGGCTGGAAATGGCTTATCGCCGCACGATTCAGCGAGATGCCTCGCCGTTGACGCTGGCTCTTCTTGCGCTCGCCTCGCAAGGCGAAGAATGCCCACTGATCAAACACACTCGGCCTGCATGACAACAAACGCCCACAACGAACAATCTGATTCCGCCCCAGCAGCCGTCGAGCGTGCCGGCGTTTCGCAATCGCCGGGTAGCTTTGATCGCCGGTCGCTGCTCATTGCTACCGGCGTTGCAGTCGCCGGAGTTCTCGGGCTGCCCCTAATAAAGCGGGCTTTTGCTTCACGGCAGCCAGTGTTTATCGCCCGTAATCAACGGTACGACGGACCGCTGCAAAAAACCATTGAAGATGGCCTGCTTGCCACAGGATTAACGCCGCAGCAATTCCGCGGTAAACGGGTTCTGCTGAAGCCGAATTTGGTAGAGCCGACCCGCAACTCACCGCAAATGACGACCAATCCGGTCGTGGTTTTGGCCGCTGCCGAAGTGTTTCGCAATTGGGGTGCGGAAGTGACTGTTGGCGAAGGTCCAGGTCATGTGCGCGATACGGAAATGGCACTGGTCGAAGGAGGAATGCAGGGCGTCTTGGACGACGGACGATTGACCTTTGCCGATTTGAATTACGAGCAAGTCGCGTGGACAAAGAATCGTGGCCGCGCCAGCCGCTTGGTGGGATTTTATTTTCCGCGCAGTGTGTGCGAGGCCGATTTTATTGTTTCCATGCCGAAATTAAAAACGCATCATTGGGTCGGCATGACCGCCTCCATGAAAAACTTATACGGCACGATCCCGGGCGTTGTTTACGGCTGGCCGAAAAACGTGCTCCATCACGCTGGCATTCCGGAAACCGTTTACGACATTAACGCCTCGCTTCCGCGCTCACTGGCAATCGTGGACGGAATCATGTGCATGGAGGGGGACGGACCAATCATGGGGAGCCCCAAACCGATGGGATTGATTCTCATCGGACCGAATTGCACCGCGGTCGATGCTACCGCTGCCCGCATCATGGGCCTGCGGCCGGAGAATATTAGTTATTTGGCACTGGCCGCCAATCAACTGGGCCCCATCAATGATTCCCGCATCGAGCAATGCGGCGAGCACTGGCAAGATTTGGTAAAGCCCTTTCGCATGATCGATGCCCCACATCTCCGCGGCCTGTCGATCGATCCAGGCGTGCAAGTTTCTTAGAGATTTTTATATGATCCAAGATTCCAATACCGCCGTCCTTGATTTGGAAGAGAGCAATGCCTCGGGAATAAATTACCAGACATCGCAGAGTTCCGAATCCCTGGTTTCCAATCGCCGTTCGAATTTCGGTCGTCATGCCACGGCAATTGCGTTGATTTTTGCAATCGCCGGTTTGTTGACGGCACTCGGTTGGCCACTACTTACCGGTCAGATTTATACCGTCGATGATTTGGGCTGGTATCACCTGCCGTTGCGCGCGTTTTATGTGCAACAATTGGCTCGCGGCCAACCGTTCGATTGGTGTCCTGGAATGTATTGTGGATTTTATTTAACTGGCGAAGGGCAGCTTGGCTCGTATCATCCGCTGCATTGGCTGTTGTACAAAACATTGCCCTTGTCGGTAGCGTTCGATCTTGAGTGTTGGCTTAGCTACCCGTTCATGTTGGCTGGAATGTATTTGTTTTTGCGGCGGTGGAATTTGCGGCGCGAGGCAGCCGGCTTTGGGGCCATGGTGTTCACGTTTGGAAGCTTCAACCTGTTGCACCTCATGCATTTGAATGGTCTGGCGATTGTCGCCCATTTGCCGTGGTTGTTGTGGGCAATTGACAAGATGGTGCGAACGCAGGTAATCGACAATCCAAACAGGCAATCCGTAACTCAGGCCGCACCAAACCGCCGCCAGGGTGTAGCGTTTTGCGTAATAGCTGGATTAACGGGTTCACAGCTATTACTCGGATATCCGCAGTACGTAATCTTTTCGTTGGCGGTTGAGGTTGGTTACATTCTGCTCCTGGCTATGACAGCAAGCAAATCGTCTTCGGCGGTGATGAAAGACTTGCTCCGATGGTCGCTGGCGGTGTTGCTCGGCGCACTGATTGGCAGCGTGCAATTCCTGCCAACGATTGATGCGCTGCAGCACTCTGTTCGCCAATCGAGCGCAGCGGAAGGATTTGCCACCCAGGGATCCATGCCACTGTTGAACTGGATGCAGTTGCTGACTCCCTATCTATTCGCCAATCGTGTTATCGGGGGAATTACTCACGAATTCGGCATGTACATGGGAGCAGTTCCGTTGACACTGGCGGTGTGGTGGCTCTGCCGTGGAAAGCGTGCGAACCAACATCGAACCTTGACCGTTGCCGCGCTTACTGCAGCGGCCATTGCGCTCTTATGGACATTGGGCGATTTAGGCCCGCTCGGTTGGTTGCAAAACCATGTACCATTGTTGAACAAATTTCGGCTCCCTTCGCGGGCGATCGTGGTCTTTGAGTTGGCAGTCGCCGTACTGGCCGCATTGGGATTTTCCACTCTCCTAGGAATCGCGCGAAATTCGAGCTGGCCCAAAAGTGAGCCGGACCTGTCGAATTCAGGCCCATCCCATCGAGATCGAATGCAACTTCTGTGGGCATTGCCGCTTGGCAGTGCCGCTTTTACGGTGTTGGCGATGGGCTGTTGGCGTCCCTATCTCAGTTCGTATCCACTGGTGGCGGTTGGGCCCGTGATTATGGCAACTGCGGTTTGCCTAGTTTTGCGCGCGAGTGCCGGTGGACGATGGGCGTTGGCAGCGCTCATTTTGCTTTCGGCAATCGATCTGGGTGTATACGGGATGAGCTACTCGATTTATGGCCACGTGGAGCAACTGTCGCAATTCATTGCCAAAATCGACCCGCCGCCTGGATTTCCCTCGGGACGGGTAGCGCTCGATTTGGCCAACGGCACGGAAGCGGCGCCTGGGCAAAAAACGGTGCGTGCTGGCGATCAGATTTTGCTGGACGGCTGGCAGCGCGTGGATGGTTATGCCGGTTTGGACCCCATAAAAAAGCTTGATTATTGCCAACCCGCCGCCTTGCGCGCCGCCGGAGCACAGTGGATTGCTGCCGATGCCGCCAAGCAATTGGAAAATGCAAATCAACATGGTTGGGTTGCCAAGCTGGACCGCACGAAGATTGTTCCCGACCAACCGGTCTTTTCGATGGGCAAAAGCACCATTTGGATCCGACTGCGCGACCCACAACCCAGGGCGTGGTTGGTTTCGCACACCGTGGCCAGCGCGAACCCGGCCGTCGACATCAGCAAAATTTCGCTCACCGCAGAAGCACTCGTCGAGAAAGAAAGCTCGCCGCAGATGACCGCTCATCAACCAGCTGCATCGCAAAGTACCAATGGCCCGCCAGCACCGAAAGCCGACCCACCGCAACCCGTGGCAGTCCTCGCCGATGAGCCAGGCAACTTGCTACTGGAGGTGAAGTGCCCGAGCGAGCAATTTTTAATCGTCAATGAAAGCTATCACGGAGGCTGGCACGCCACGATCGACGGTGCCCCCGCTCCGATCTTGCAGGCTGATGGGGACTTTATGGGAACGTATGTTCCTGCCGGCCATCACGAAGTTGCCTTAAAATTCCAACCCGCCGGCCTGCGCTACAGCCGCTTAGCCTCCGGTTTTGGCCTAAGTTTGTTAGTAGTGCTGTTTGCAATTAGCAATCGGCGCACCAAGCGCGGCAACGGCCGGAACTTGTTGCAAAAGCCTTGCAATTCCACTTTAAATGAGATTGCGGACCGATCGAAATGAGCGAACCCGTTAGTCCTCCGTCTCGGCCACTGGTTTCTGATTCCCTGATTAGCGTCGTACTTCCGGTGTACAACGAGTGCGGCGTGCTCATGGAGATTTGCCAGCGGTTGCGCTGTGCACTGATCGCCTGCCGAACCACTTTCGAAATTATTTTTATCGATGACGGTTCTCTCGATGGAACCACGGAAGCGTTGGATCGAATTGCCTGCCATTTCGAAGAAGTGCGTGTCGTGCATCTTTCGAGAAACTTTGGCCATCAAGCGGCAATTCACGCTGGACTGACGCACGCCCGAGGCGATGCCGTCATTATCATGGACAGCGATCTGCAAGATCCGCCCGAGGCAATTGGCAAATTTTTGGACGCTTGGCAAAACGGTTACGACGTGGCGTATGCCATTCGAGTATGCCGCAAAGAATGGTTCGGCAAACGGGCGTTGTTTGCGGCCTTTCATCGGTTACTGTCGTCGATCTCCAACACGCACATTCCAGTGGATGCGGGAAACTTCAGCTTGCTAGACGCCCGAGTAGTGCGCCAATTGCTGCTGCTGAGTGAACGCGATCGGTATTTACCCGGGATGCGATCTTGGTTGGGCTTTCGGCAAATTGGCATACCGATTGAACGCGGCTCACGTTATGACGAGCAACCCCGAATTTCATTGCGCGGTCTGATGCGATTGGCAAAGACGGCAATTTTTTCGTTTTCTTCGCTTCCGCTGGCGGTGTTTGGCTGGCTAGGCTGGCTGGCATTGGCCATGTTTTTAGCCGTCAGCAGTTACTCCCTGTATTGCCGGATATTTACCGATTTAGCTATTCCGGGATGGACCTCACAGTTAGTAACGATGAGTTTTTTCGCCGCCCTCAATGCCCTGGGCATCAGCATGCTGGGCGAATATGTCGTGCGAATTTACGACCAGGTAAGAAAGCGACCGCTGTATTTGGTCGATCGTGTCGTCAGCTTTGGCGACGAGACCAATAGCGCCGGCAACAATACGGCGGCCAAGCTGCCGGCCCATGAACACGCGAGCGCGCCCAAGTTAGATCTGCAGCAGCTTGACCCGTTGGAAATTGAGGACACTTGGGACGGCGCCTACCAGCACTTGCTGGATCAGACGAGCGACTTGTTAGAATTGGGAACACTGGCACAGACCGAAGCCGAGGAATGCAGCAGAGAAGCGGTTGCTCCCCGCAAAGCTTACACCGTGTTCCAGCCTTCCGAAGAAAAGAGCGACTGCAAATAATTCGATCAAGCCATAACCACCTTGCTTGATCCCGGTTGCTTAATCAACTGCTTAATCCCACCACCAGCGCAACGGGCCATCATCTTTTTTGGGCGCGTCGTGCAATCGCAGCGAGGGCAAAACGTAGTTGTCGGTTTTGAATGTGGCGTCTTTTACTTGGGCCTTGGGATCAATCCGAACCCCGCCGCTGATGCCCACGATAATGGTTGTCTTGTTGAAGATCCGATGATTGATCACGGTATCTACTGCCTTGGGCGCCACGGCCAGTGGAACTTGATAATGCTGGACATCGCCAAAATAAAGCATGTGCCAACGAACCTTATCGGGCAAATTTTCACTACGCACCAGCGCACACACTAATGCCAAATCGCACATGTTTTGCAGTTCGGCGTAAATCGGGTACTTCACCGCTAAATCGGCAAAATGTTTGGTGAAGTTTCGGGCAAATTGTTGATTCAAAGCGTCAGAATTGCCCGTATGAATTTGTTGTCCGGCGGCCGTCAGCATTTCGTTTTCGCTGAGCACTTGCACCCCTTGCCCCCGCAATTCAAAGGCATCGTGCTGCGGCGTTGCGGCCAGCGCATCGTAATTCAAGGTGAACCACCAGCGCAACACATCCATGGGTGGCGGCGATTGCCCCGGCGCTAGCTCAATCATGTCGAGGTAACTGGGCACGCCGTATACTCCCTCTTCCAAGCCCATGCCCACTAGCTTCATCCGATAATCGGCTTCCACCAGAACCAAACCAACTCGGGTTCGTGGATCAATTCCATACACCTCGATTTTTTGCTGCCCCAGCTTTTCTCGCAGGCGCTTCAGCCACTCGTCACGCTGGCCTGGCTTCAAGGGCGTTTTGTTGGATTCGCTGACAAACGATTTCACTTCACCCAGCGAGGCGTCGGTGGGAGTAATGTTGCAACCCAAAGGGGCCTGTGCGGCAGACATCATCCGTCGCAAAATCACCACGAAATCATCCAGTTGCAGCACCGGTCGACCCGATTCTTTACCCACCATTCGCCCTTCACGATCGGTCTGCCAGGGCCCTGCTGGTCCGGCCAAAACAATATCCCCTTGTTCGGGATAAACCAGCACATAGCGAATTCGCTGCAAGCCGGCCATTGCCTGAATCTCTTCGGTCGGCCGTCGTCCTTGCGCCGCCAGCAATTCCACTTGCCGCTCCAGGCGAACCAGCGAAACCTTACGCAGCGCTGAACTCTGCTGCATATCGCTGCTGGCTGAATGCAAAGAAGCCTGCCGCAATTCCGCTAAACCAACCGAGCGATCGACTTTTACTAGCGGCCGCAACACACCATGAGGATCGATGTAAACTCCGGCCGGATAGCCCATGATGCTGCCCGGCCCCCCCATTTCGCTCCAACTGGCCGGCGCAACCGTCGAGGTAATGAGATCGATGAGTTGGTCGAAATCCGCCTGGTTTCCGCCAAACCGGCCGGCCGGGGTCAGCGGCTGCGCTTTAATTGCCGACAGCGTATCGCTCAGGCTGCCATCGTCGTCCATTTGCGAGGTCGTTTGTAGCGCCGCTTGATGGTCGCCGGCAGAAGCTTGCGCCACCGCAATCGCAGAAAGCATCCGCATGCGGTCGGAGGCCGAACCGGCCACTCGAGCCGCTTCCAGCGCCGGAGCAAATTCGCCGGTTTGAAGCTGCTGCGTCAGCAACGAGGAATCGCTGGGTTGATCGGCCTGGGCAACCATGCGGCTTAAAACGCCGGCAGCCAGTACAACAAGCAACCCCAGCGTTAACCACTGTATGTTGCGCAATAAACTAGAAGCTGCCAACCGTCGACGCATGGGCCACCTCCTCACGCCAACCAGCCTCGCACATGCCAGTGGGCAAAGTCAAGCGCCGCGGCTTGATCGGCGCGCCTTTATTCCGGGCTGGCCGAGAAATGGCAATTCCAGTGGGCCCAGCAGATCTACAGCACGCTCACAATTAGCACGGCCAATGCAATGCAAGCGGCGACAAAAATGATGATCTTACGAATTCCCGGATCCAGCCGGCGACGGGCTGGCGGCAAAACTACGGAAGCCTCTAAGGATGAGGGAGCAACCTGAAATTCGTCGATTGGCTTGATTTCATAAACCGATGCTGGCTCCGGCCGGCCCCAATCATTGTTGGAAAGACGCGCATCGTATTTCGCACGGCGCGCCGGATCAACAAGAACCTCGTAAGCCTTTTGGGCGCGCAAAAAGAACGGCTTCACTTCTTGCTCGCGGCCG
>DASRSD010000128.1 GCA_035656635.1 Pirellulales bacterium | reverse complement strand
CTTCCGGCACTGTGTTTTTGGTGACGTTCATTTTGTATTTCTTTGGGGGCGAAGGCGTGCATGCCTTTGCATTTGCGATGATGATCGGCGTGCTGACCGGAACGTACAGCTCCGTGTTTATCGCCGCGCCAATTTTGCTGTGGTTCAAGCGACCGACGGTTGCCCGGGGCAGCATGGTCCGCACGGTTGGCGGCGGAGCGGTTCGCGCTACCGGAACTGCCTGAAACTGGCTGAAAATACCCGGCGGCGTAAAACTTTGCAGCCTAACGGATTTGTAGCGTCGCGCCGGTGCGCTTTATTGCGCCGCCGTTTCAGCCCCTGACCTTTGCCAAATGGCCAACCGATACGATGAAATGGCAGACTCTACCGGCTGCGCAGCTGGAATCCGCCTGGAAACGACAAGAGCGCAATCGTGGACCGTCGCAACAAAGTCATTTTGGCCGTTGTGGTTTTGGCCGCCGGCATTGCGCTGGCGTTTCAGTTTCGCAAGCTGGAATTTGCGAAACCACATTCGTCGCTGGGCGAGGCCTGGCACGGCGCGGTGCAGCCCGCCACGGACAATCCTGCGCCGCAGCAAGGGCAACGTGCCTCAGCTGCCACGGCATTCGATGGCCGCATCGAAGCGGCGCCGGGAGATGCCCGTGGCGAATCAAATTCCGATCAAGCGCATGCTCCAAACGGCACCGCTGGAGCTACCGCTGACTTTGCGCGTCAGGCTGCTCCGTCGAGCATCACCCCCGTCGGTCCACTCGTCGATTTGAACACTCCGGAGCAAACGCACACCATTGTCGATGGTGACACCCTACCGGGAATTGCGCAGCACTACCTGGGCCGTGCCGATCGGTATCCGGAACTGTTCGAATACAACCGCGACATTCTCCGCAACCCGGAGGTGCTTTCGATTGGCGCGGAATTGCGCATTCCCAAAGTGGCGTTGCCAACTCAAAGCGTTCAAGAAAATGTTAGTGCGAGCCCCGCGGCGCCGGAAACGCCCCTTACACCGCTGATGCCCTTGCCGCCGATGCAGCCACCGGCCACTGCCAAAGCGATACAACCCGTTTCCTCTCAACCGGCAAAACCGCATACCTACAAGGTGCAGCCGGGCGATAATTTGGTCGATTTAGCCCGAAAGTTTTATGGCGACGGCCGCCGGTACGAATCGCTATACGAAGCCAATCGCAGCGTAATGCACAGTCCGGTCGATTTGCGTCCGGGCATGGTGTTGACCGTGCCATGAGCGGTTGCCGCTTGCAGAATGAGGCAAACCGTGGGGATTACTGCAGGGGGCTTTTCCGATTCATCCACGGATGCGCCGTTTTAGCGACTTGCTTCTCGATGAACATCAAAATCTCGGCGGTGGTATTGAAGTTTTTGGCCAGCAGCTTCGTCCCTTCCAAGCTGGTGGCAAACTGGTGGAACTCAATCGCCGGTTTGCCCGGTGCTTCGGCCGTGGTCGGCAGCGGCGTTTTTTCCAGCGCAGAATATAGCCGCTTGGCATCGGGGTAGATCTTAGGATCCTGCTGGCCTACTAAAATCATCCACGACACCTGGCTGGCAAAATCGCGATCGGCCACAGCCGTTCCAATCGTTAGCCCACGAAACGACCACTCCGGCGAAAGCAACACCAACGCCTTCACATCTTTCCCCTGCTTGCCCGAGGCCAATGGCTCCCACGACCAATCACGGCGGGCCCAATTAATGGCGACAGCGGCCCCCATTTCGGCGCCAATTAGCACCAGCTTGTCGATATTCAGCTGGCCTGCATTGTTTTTATCCATGAGAAACTTTTTGCAGGCTTCCACGTCGCCGCTGGTATCGACATCGGAATGGGCCATGGCATCAAAATCTTGCCGAATCATCAGCGCCTGCTCAATTTCCACGTCGTTGCCCTCCGACGTGGTGCGGCGAGTACTCTGGCCGTGACCGCGCAAGTCGGGAGCCAGAACCGCACAGCCGGCCTCCTGCAATGCAACCGCCAAATCGTTGAATTCCGCCCGGCTGCCTTTGAACGAATGCAGCAAAATCACCGGCACGGCGTCTTTCTGCGCGTCTTTTTCCAAGGGAGTGGGATAAAACGTGGCCGAAAGCTGCACGCCATCACGGGTCTTAAAAGCCACGGCAACCGGCGGCGGAAGTTTTTTCTTCGGCGCAGACGGCACGGTGGGAACCGGCGTTTGCGGGGGAATTGTTATTGTAACTGGGTTGGTTGCCGGCGCAGCAGGTGCAGTTGATTTTGCAGAATTTGGCGGTTGTGTTTGAGCGACGGCGCAATCAACGACGAACCATACTGCCGCAGTGCAAGCAAACCCAGCAAACGTGAGCCCGATATATTTCAATGGCATGTGTTCCGCCCGAGGCATTTGGGGTCCGCCGCAATTTCAAAAACCACCAAGGCAACGCTTGTGGCCCGGTACTTCCATCGTAGATGGCCGCAAAGATAGCGTCAATGAAATACACAACCGCAACCGTTGGCGGCGAATGTGCCTATGATGCCCGGCCGATTGCTGCACCCTGTTCACTGTAAGTTGGCATCGATGCCGAAATCTTCCAGCGAATCGTGAGAATAGAAGTGTCTGCCGATTTGCTCGGCCAGCACGTCCAGATATTGGCGACGGAATTCTGCTTCCGATTTTTCCGCAGAGGGAATCGGGGTGTTCGGCGGATATAACACGCGCGGCATGGCATTCTCGTACACTTGCTTGCCGCCGTTTTGCATATCGTACACCACAATGCGCATGGCAGCATTGCCTTGCAGCAGCGTCGGGCCTTGCTGCAGCGAGAACCGCTCCAGCTCGATGCCGACCACCATGTCCGCCTTAAGTGCTTTGCCGACTTCGGTGAATTTTTGCCAGGAGTTTTCGTCGGTCCACTCCGAAACTTCGCGTTCGTCGACGACTTTGATTTTTTTGATTTTCTTTTGCAATCTCTCGGCAACATCGCGAGTCAGGTCGCGCGGCACCGTGGAATCAGCAAACTGCAATTCGACGACCGGCCGACAAACGACCACCACGCGCTTGGCTTCCAAATCCTTAAAATCCGCCGGCGTGTCGTCGGGATTCATGTTGTATAGCGCCACCGACATCCAGCCGCAACCGGCCGGCAACAGGATGGCCAACAAGACACCGTATTGGAACGATCGCCAGACCTGGCGCGAACGAGTGCGATCCATCGCAAACCCTCGAAATGAAAAGCTTGGGCGAGAAGAGGGGCGAAAGATACTTGCCCCCTGCCGTTGCCGCAAGGTCGAATCTGTCACGCCCGGTATGCTAGCACGAAGTTCCACCGGCAGCATCGACAGCAAGACTATTGGTTCAATTCACTTTCCCGCAGCAGCAGGCGGCGGATGGCGGTGGCGCGGCCGGTGGATTCATCGATATCCACAATGCTGCCGCTCAAACGTACGTCGCCGGTGGCTACGTCAAACGCCGTGGGAGTAAAAGTCAGCGTGGTTTCCAATACCCGATTGATCTGCCGGCCCAAAATGCTTTCGTAGGGGCCTGTCATGCCCACGTCGCATTGGAAAGCAGTTCCCCCGGATAAAACGCATTCATCGGCGGTTGGCACATGGGTATGCGTGCCCAACACGGCCGAAACGCGGCCATCCAAATAGCGGCCCATCAATTGTTTATCGCTGGTGGCTTCGGCGTGAAAATCGAGCAGGATGACCTTGGCATCATCGGGCAATGCCGCCAAAACTCGATCGGCCGCTTTGAACGGACAATCGACCGGACGCATAAAGACGCGCCCCAGCAAACTGAACACGGCACAGGAAACGCCGTTGCGAGCTTTCACAACGGCGTACTCGCGTCCGGCAGCCTCCGCCGGATAGTTGGCTGGCTTGACGATGTGGGCGTCGGTTTGCAACACGTCGAACACTTCTGCCCGACGATAAATGTGATCGCCCAGCGTGACCACGTCGACGCCAGCGGCAATCAGTTCGTGAAAAATGGCAGGGGTAAGCCCCGACCCGCCGGCCGCATTCTCTGCATTGGCCACTACCAGATCGAGCCGTTCACGCTCCACCAGAGGGTGGAGGGCCCGGCAGACAATGTGCCGCCCCGGCTTGCCCACGATGTCGCCAATCAGCAGTATCCGCATGGAGGTAAGTTCGTGGTTAACGGGCCAGTTCCGTCACTCGGGTTTCCCGAATCATGGTAACTTTAATTTCGCCGGGATAGGTAAGCTGCTGCTCGAAGGCGTTGGCGATGTCGCGGCAGACCTTGGCAGCCGATTGATCGGTAGTGTCTTTGGAACTGGCGATCACGCGCAATTCGCGGCCGGCTTGAATGGCGAACGCCTGCTCCACGCCGGGAAAGTTTTTGGCGATCGATTCCAATTCTTCCATCCGCTTAATGTACCGCTCCAGGGTTTCGCGGCGGGCTCCAGGCCGAGAAGCACTGCAGGCATCGGCGGCCGCGACCAGTACGGTGTAAGGATGATCGATGCGGATATCGTCGTGGTGACCCAGCGCTGCATGGACGACTTCCGGCCCTTCGCCATAGCGCTTGAGCAATTCGGCGCCGATTTTGGGGTGACCGCCCTCGGCCTCGTGATCGGCGGCCTTGCCAATATCGTGCAGTAAGCCACACCGTCGGGCCAGATTGCCGTCTAAGCCCACTTCCTCAGCCAACATGCCGGCCAGGAACGCCACTTCGATGGAATGCCGCAGCACGTTTTGGCTGTAGCTGGTGCGGAAGCGCAGCCGGCCTAACAAGTGGACAATTTTCGGATTGAGCCGGCCGACTTCGGCTTCTTGCACGGCTTCTTCGCCGAACTTTTGAATATGCTGCTCCATTTCGGCCTGTGTTTCGTTCACCACTTCGTCAATCCGCGAGGGATGGATGCGGCCGTCGGCAATGAGCTTTGCCAAAGCCGTTTTGGCGATTTCGCGGCGCACAGGATCGAAACCGCTGATAATGACCACGCCGGGGGTATCATCAATGATGACATCCACGCCGGTGGCTTTTTCGAAGGCGCGAATGTTGCGGCCTTCGCGGCCGATGATGCGGCCTTTCATTTCGTCGTTGGGAATGTCGACGGTGCTGGTGGTAGTTTCAGCCGTATGGCTGGCGGCATAGCGCTGAATGGCGGTCACCAAAATCTCCCGCGATTTCGCTTCCGCAATTTCATGCATTTTGCGTTCGTGCTGCTGGATAACGGCCCCCTGCTCATTTTGCAGTTCGTTATCGAGCATTTCCAACAACCGGCGGCTGGCTTCCTCGCGGCTGAGACCGCTCAGTTGGTGCAGCGTTTGCCGTTGTAAGTCGAGCAGTTTTTGCAGGTCTTCGTTGCGGCGGTTGGTGTCTTCAATGCGCTCGGCCAGTTTGCGCTGGGTGGTTTCCACCATTTTTTCCTGTTTGCGCATCTGCTCTGCTTGTTGCTCGGCGGCATCCTGACGCTTATCCAATGAGCGTTCCCGTTCGTGCAGTTCCTGGCGCATTTGGGACAATTCTTTTTCACCGGCGGCCTTTTGCTGGATGGCGTGTTCCTTAATTTCCAGCTCGGCTTCCTTTTTGCGGTTTTCGACATTGCGGTTGGCCTCTTCGACAATCCGCTTGGCTTCGGTTTCTGCATCGCGGCGGGTCAGACGGTCCAGCAGGCGGACCATGGCAAAGGTTAGGCCGGCAGCCAGCACCGCCACAATAATTACAACTACGGCTTCGGAAGGCATGTTCGCTCGCTCCCTCTGTGCGTATGTTTGGCATTTGAGTGCGGGCGTGTCTGCCGCTGCTGCAGACTACGACAAGGCCGCCAGCGCTGGACCAAGCCGCTGCCATCGGCGACAAGCATAACGCCGCGGTTTGCCAATTGATGGCCTCAAGAAACGTGGCCGACAAACAGGAAGCTGCTCGTCTGGCCGCAGTTGCCCAAGCGAAATTTAATCACCAGCGAAAAAATGGTCCGGCGGTTGATCGCTCCCCACGGATCGCCGTTTCGCCGTTTTCGTGCGCCGCACCAGGGGGACGCGCACACAAGTGATATTCCGGGGCTTGTTGCATCCAACCAACAAAAGATCGGCGGGGAAATGTCGTCAGGCTGTTTTGCGCGGGAGCAAATTCCGTCGGCCGCCAGGCGAACAGGGGTGACGAAAGCTTTCCGCCAGGCAAAATGCCCTGCAGAAAACTCCAGATGAAAAGCAACCACTCCATCTGCTCACCGACCTTGAGATTTGGTTAGCTCGTTCTCACAGGCACATTGAATCACAATTGGGAAAACCGAAGCGAATGTCCACGCGCCGCTGGCCCACTTGGTCTGCTCCGCGCACACTCAAACTGGTTTAGGTTTTCTCGGTCAGGTGGCATTCCGCAACCGCCGAAAGCATGCGCTCCTCGGCCGCGCTTGAACCACCTACTGTTAGAATATCAAAGTTGGCTTAAACTGCAACGGGATTATGGCCTTCGACCGGCGGCAGCAACCTTTTCCGACGCTGAATTTAGCGGCTGGAACCGGTCGAAACGCTTGTCCTACCGATGGGTGGGCCAAAAATCGGCCTTTTCCGCACCAGAAACTTAAATGGAAACTGGTAAAACACGATCGCCCGAGCGACATTTGGCCGCGAGTTGGCCTCCTGGGGAATGGCGCGACCTGACGGTAATGGTCGCCGTTTCCGGCGGCCCCGATAGCGTGGCGCTATTGCGGGCCATGCATGCGTTGAAGCTGGAAACCGGCGGCTCAGGACGGCTGATGGTGGCGCATTTCAACCATCATCTGCGGCCGGAAGCCAATGACGATCAGGTCTTTGTCAGCGACTTGGCCGCACAACTAAAACTGCCGATCTTCCACGGAGAAATGGACGTTGCCTGTTTAGCAAAACTCCAAGGCGATGGCTTGGAGGCCGCGGCGCGCGAGGCCCGATACGAGTTTTTCCAGCGCGCAGCCGAATGCCAGGGCGCTCGGTACGTGGCGACGGCCCACACCGCGGACGACCAGGTTGAAACCGTGTTGTTTAATATTTTACGGGGCACAGGGCTGGCCGGGGTGGCAGGCATGCCGCGAGCCCGAGCGTTGGGGCCAGCTGTATCATTGATTCGACCCTGGTTGGAAGTGCGCCATGGAGAAGTGGTGCAATACTTGGACAAACTTGGGCAGCGTTACCGAGTTGATCCCACGAATGCGTGCCACGACTTCGCCCGTAATCGACTGCGGCACGAGTTGCTGCCGCTGTTGCGCGAGAAATACAATTCTAAGATCGACGGCGCACTGAGACGGCTCAGCCAACTTGCCGGCGATGCGCAACAGCTCATCGAACGGCTCGCGAAAGAATTACTCGACCGCTGCTTGGTATCTGCGCAGAACTCCGAAGTGCGATTAAACCTTGCACCGCTGGAAAATGTCGACCGACATTTGCAACGCGAAATGTTCGTCGCCCTGTGGCGGCGCAGCGGTTGGCCGCTACAAAGCATGGGCTTTACGGAATGGAACGCTTTGGCACAAATGGCACAGGCGCCGGAGTCCGGCGGCAACCATTTATCCGCATCGAAGCGAGTTTTTCCCGGCAACGTTGTCGTCACAAGCCGCAGCGGCGAACTTCTGCTCGCGCGACCATCTTCGTAACCATCAGCGATTCACAGCCTCCGTCACGCCTCGCCTGGTCCGGCGGTTCCGCCAGTGAATTCTTTGTCTCTCGCTGCATGGCCCGTCAATACCTGCGCCTGATAACCGCCTTTTGAGCGGAAGTAGATGATCAAAATCAAATAACAGACAAACATAATGCAAGGGAACACGGCCATGCTTGCCAGGGCTCCCTTCTTCGCGGTTTTCTCCGTAGCGGCAATTTCGTCCTGATCCGCTTTGGGCAGCGCGCTGACCTTGGTCGGATCAACCGATTCGTAGGTGCCGAACACGCTTTGCTTATCGGCGTCGGCTTTTACTACCGCATAAAGGGCCGGTTGTTGCTGTCTCAATTCGCTGGTCGTAGCTTTCTCTTGCAGCAAACCGATGAAGGGCATGCCCAACACGCCGACGGCTAACATGCCCACTCCGCCCGTGGCATTAAGCGTGAGTGCGCCCCCTTTGGGAAATTGTTCAGAGACCACGCCCAGCATCGTGGGCCAGAAGAACGATTTGCCCACGCCGTACAATGTGGCGGCGGCGAAAATCGTCATTCCGGCGGCTTTCGACAGGAAAAACAATCCACAGGCAGCCAACACCGCGCAGACTGCTAACAAACCCAGCGGTGACAACTTATGAACAATCGGTCCGGCAGCTAACCGCAAGATCAACATGATAATCGACGTGTAGACGAGCACCCAGGCCGCGTTGTAGCCCAGATGCTCCATTTCAGGGGTCATCAAACTCGTAATCCAATTGTCGGTTCCCAATTCGGTCGTAGCTAACGGAAACATGATCAGCAAAATAAAGATAAACATTGGACGGCCGAAGGAGCGGGCTGCGGCGCCAAAGGCGAGAACAATGACGGCGGCAATCACAATTTGCAGCGTGTTGCTCGCCCCAAAGTCTCCCCCCACTTCCCGAATGATCAACGGAAACGCTACCAGCGCGCCCAAAATACCGAACTCGGCCAGCATGTCTCGGTAGGAGCTGCCGGCAGCCACACGCTCGTTCACAGGAAACTTGCACGAGAGCATCATCAGGCCGTAAACCACAACTGGCAGAAAGATCATCCCGACTTTCCATTGCCAAGCGATGCTGCCCATGCCGATGGCGATTAGCCCTGCCAACACCAAGCCGCCGGGCCAGCCGGCGTGCAGCGCGTTGAGCCACTTGGTTTTGTCGCGCGAAAACATGGTGGCAACTACTGGATTCACGACCGCTTCCACCGTACCGTTGCCCAGCGCGAAGATCAAATTCCCGATGTATAGCATCCAGTAACCGGTTTGTTGGCCGGCAGTAGTTGCCTCGGGTTTCGCTCCTGGAGCGGCCAACACCAGCGGCGCGCAAACCACAACAATGACGTAACTCACATGCGCGAGAAAGGCAAACACCATCGCGCGGCCGTAACCGATTTTGTCGATGAACAGACTGAACAGAATGATGCTCACGGCAAACGGCCAAATTCCCGCGCCGTTGATTTGCCCTTTCTGAACCTCATCGAGACCGAATTGAGCTCCCCACGTATCCAGCAGCGATCCACGAATCATGAAACCAAACGCAGTGGCGACCAGCGCAATCCAACAGGCCCAAAACAACCGGCGATCGTTGCGATTAATCATGTGACCCTCCGCCTGAGTCAAATTTTTGCCTAATCACGACAGCAATGCTGGCGCGGGAATAGGCCGTGAGTATAACCGCGAAGGGGCTATGTAAATCAAGGCGATTTGCAGATTTCGGGCAAAGGCGTGTCGGATTCAGTCCACCTTGACCCCTATTGGCAGCGGGACCTACTATACGCGGCCTTTTTGCGCGCCGAAGTGACGGCGGCGCAAAGGTTTCGTGTCGCGGGACCGGCGCTTTCCGCGCCGGCGTTTGTCGTGCTGCGCGATTTTTTCAATGCGTGTTGGTTTGCCTTTAAATGGGGGCTCCTGGCTGCGCTGTTAGCGGCAATCGGTTTGGGGCTTTATTTTTACGGCCGGCTGAACGACGAAATTCGATTGCGCGTGCAGGCGAAAATTGCCGCGGCTTATCCGAACCTCAAGGTTACGATTCACTCGGCGCAGCTTCTGGACCGGCAGGGAATTGAAATCCGCGGCTTGGCGATTAGCGATCCGCGCCTGACCGGGGCCGCAGCAGAACTGGCCTACTTCGACGAAGTGTTGTTCTGTTGCCAAACGAATCTGACAGAACTGTTAAAGCACGAGCCGAAAATCACGCGCATCATGGTTCGGCGTCCGCGATTGCAGGCTTCACGCCGACCGGATGGTTCTTGGAGTTTGAGTCAACTGCTGCCGCTGCCGAAGCTCAGCGAAAACAAAGCCGAAGTCCAAATCGAAAACGGCCAGTTTCTGATTTTCGATTCGCAGCGAAATCCTCCGGTCACCTATAGCTTCCACGATATCAACCTCAGCCTAAAGCCGTCGGGCGATGCTGCAACCGCCGACGGGGCCACGTACGAGCTGCGCGGAGCCCTGGCGGGCGATCACGTGCAGCAAATTCAGATTGCGGGACAATTGAACCGCGCAACGGGAGCCGTCGATTTGAATGGCACGGTCAATGGCATCGATATTTGTCCCGAGCTGATGGCTGCATTGCCACCGGATGAAGCCGCCCGCTTGCAACCGCTAGCGCCCTTGCGCGGCCAGGCGAACTTGCAATTCCACGTCTGGCGCGACCAGTTGCAGGCACAACCCTGGCAATTCGACGTAGCCGGCGAATTAGAATCGGGCCGATTCGATGACGCACGCTTGCCGCAAGCATTAGCCGATTTGCGCGCCAAGTTTCATGCCGACAATCGGGGCTTCCAAATTGCCGATTTAACCACCCGCAACGGTCCCAGCGCGCTGCGGTTAAGCGCGCGGATGGACGGTTTTCAGCCTGGCTCGCCCCTCATGGTAGAAGGGGAAGCGTTGCACTTGCTCGTGGGACCCATGTGGGAGCCGCTCTTGCCGCCAAAACTGCTGGAACAGTGGCGAAAATTCCAGCCGGCCGGCGAGGTGAACATCAAAAACGCGCAAGCCGCATTCGATGGCCAGCATTGGCAGTTAAATGCGACCGTGGAGTGCTTGAATGTATCGCTCATGTATTACAAGTTCCCGTACCGCGTGGAGCATGGCAATGGAACGCTGCAATTAACCTGCGATCCGAAAACCCGGCAAAATCGCGTGACGCTTGATTTAGTGGCTTTCGCCGGCAGTCGGCCTGTGAAGATCGCCGGCGAATTCATCAATCCGGGACCGGAGTTTACCGGCGGGCTTTCGATCAGTGGCACCGGCATGCCGTTCGATCAAAGCTTATACAGCGCCATCAGCGAAGTGCAACCCAAGGCCAGCGATGTGGTGCAATCGTTGCATTTGGGTGGCGCGTTTAATTTTCGCGTCGATTGCCTGCGCGACGATCCGCATAGCATCAACATGCATCAGCATTTGCAGGTCGAGCTGGACCATTGCTCGCTACGTTACGATCGTTTTCCCTATCCGCTGTATAACGTAGTGGGAAAATTGGAAATGATCGATGGCCACTGGGCGTTCCGTGGCCTGGAAGGAGCAAATCACACCGGGCACGTCACCTGCGACGGCAGCGTGACGCCCGTCGGCCAAGGCGTCAGCCTGGCATTGGAATTCAAGGGGCGCGATGTCGTGCTGGAAGAAGAATTGCGCGACGCCCTGCCGGTCCGCATGCAACCCATTTGGAACGATATGAAGCCCAAGGGCTCGTTCAACTTGCTGCAGGCCGATGTCAGCTTCACCTCGGCCGATAAGCAATTGAAAGTTAAAGCGGCCGTGCAACCGGTGGGCGAAACGGTTTCCATCGACCCCACGTATTTTCCGTATCGCTTGGAAAAAGTTCAGGGCGGCATCACGTTCAGTGAAGACCGCTGCGATTTTCAAAATTTACGAGCCGTGCACGATCGCACGCCAATTTCCGCCACCGGCTTTTGCGAACATGGGCCGGATGGCGCATTCCATTTGCACTTCGACAATATTTACGCCGAGCATGTGCGGCTGGATGCCGACCGCGATTTAATGATCGCCCTGCCGGTGCGACTGCGTAAGGCCGTGGTGCAATTGAATCCGACGGGTTTTATCACCTTAAACGGCATGCTCGATTTTTGGGGGCAGCGGCCGCCGCTATTGCCCAGCGGCGCACCGCCGGCGGTGCTGGGAGATTGCCGCGTGGTCACCCAGTGGCAAAACATGCAGTTCGACATCGAGCAGGGAACGTTGCACACGGGCGTCGAAGTGGAAAATATTCACGGCGGCGGCGTGTTCAGCGGCAGCTTCGATCCGAATCGCAACGATGGTCAGCGATTGATTACCCGGGGCGAATTGAATCTCGATTCCGTCACCTGGAACAATTTCCAATTCACCAATGTCGTCGGGCCGGTGTATGTGGACGACCGGCAAGTGATTGTGGGAGCCGATGCCGACCAGCCGCCGCCAGGCCGTTCGCCACGGCATTTATTCGGCAAGTGCTATGGCGGCGGGGCGGAGGCCGATGCCACGGTGGCTTTGGACGATACGCCCCGGTTTGCGGTGCAGGCCAAGCTGAACAAGGTCGACATGAATCGGTTTTGCATTGAATCGGTTCCCGGTCGGCAAAAACTCAAAGGAAATGTCGACGCCAGCATTCGCTTGAGTGGCTCCGCGGCGGGCTTGCACACGTTGAACGGCGACGGCCAAGTGCAACTCACGAATGCGGATATTTACGAGTTGCCTGTCATGGTGGCGCTGCTCAAATTCCTGAATTTGAAACTGCCCGACAAGAACGCCTTTACCAAAAGCGACATTGCGTTCCACATCGACGGCGAGCACGTGATTTTGAAAAATATCGAGTTCAGCGGCGACGCGATCAGCTTGGTTGGCGACGGTGAAGCAAATTTGAACACGGACATCAATCTCAAGCTGCAACCGATCGTCGGCCGCAGCGATTTGCAATTGCCCGCCTGGAAACGGTTGATGAGCGGAGCCAGCGAACAGATCATGCAAATTCACGTGACGGGCACGCTGGCCGATCCACACCCCAAGCGCGAAGCGTTGCCAGGGATCAATCAGGCATTGCAAACGATTCAGACCGGCATGCAGCCACAAAATCGCACATTGCCGCCACCCCCGAATATGTCGTCAACAGGCACGCAGCCTCTTTCTGGAATTCAAGAAGTGCCGCTACGTTAAGGTATGCTTGAAATGTCCACTAGCGAAGTTGAAGTTGCCTCACTCGGTGAGTCTGTGGAGAACAAATTATGAGCATCGGATCACTCGGCTTTGCCGGCATTGGCGCCGCCACGCCGCTGGCCCAGGCGAAAGGCACGGATACCGATCGAGAGGCTCAAGAAACGACCGCGCAACAAACCCAGCAGCAAACCGATTTACAAGCGGAACAAGCGGCGGGCATTGGCCAAACCGACGGCGACGAACACGAAACCGAAGAGCGCGATGCCGACGGCCGACGCCCTTGGGAATTGCCGGCCAAGAAAAAAAATGCAGCAAAAGCTGCGGAAACCGCTTTGCCCTCACTTCCGCCCGTTCCCAGCCGGGACGCCACGGGCCAATGCGGCAACACGCTCGATTTGACAGGCTGAACATTTCATCGCCTTCGGTTGTCTATTGCTGGTGCTGCGGATAAAATCCCGCATTCCGTTTGTCGGCTTCCCGCGCCTCGTATTCTTTCACTCCCCGCGCTCTGCATGCGTTTCACCAAGATGCACGGCATTGGCAACGATTATGTGTATGTCGATTGCTTCGCGCAACCGGCGCCGGCCGATCCTTCGGCTTTGTCGATGAAAATTGTCGACCGACATTTCGGTGTGGGCGGCGACGGGCTGATTTTGATTTGCCCCTCTGAAAAAGCCGACGTCCGAATGCGGATGTTCAACGCCGACGGCAGCGAGGCGGAAATGTGCGGTAATGCCGTGCGTTGCGTGGCGAAGTATGTATACGATCACGGCATTGCCAAAAAGCCCACGCTCAAAGTTGAAACCGGCCGTGGCGTTCTGTCGCTGATCTCAAAAATTTTAGACGACAAGGTGCACAGCGTTCGCGTCGACATGGATGAACCAATCTTAGAAGCCGGGAAAATTCCGGTCGCTCTGCCCAATTATGGCAGCCGCGATCAAATTGTCGCCGTGCCGCTGGTTGAATTTAATGTTCCGCTGGTTGGCGCCGGCTGGAAGAACGATTGCGGTCTGGATCCACACATGACCTGCGTTTCCATGGGCAATCCACATGTGACGATTTATTGCCAAGATGTGATCGCGGTTCCCCTGTCTCAGGTTGGTCCAACATTAGAGTTGCATCGAGCGTTTCCGCAGCGCATCAACGTTCATTTCGTCCAAGTTCACTCGCCGCAGGAAGTCACCATGCGAACTTGGGAGCGCGGCAGTGGAATTACGCTGGCTTGCGGCACCGGCGCAAGCGCAGTTTGCGTGGCCGGCGTGCTCACAGGCCGCACGGGGCGGAAAATTTTGGCCCATTTGCCCGGCGGCGACTTGGAATTGGAGTGGAACGAAACCGACAATCATGTTTATATGACGGGCCCGGCCACAGAAGTGTTTAGCGGCGATTGGCCGGATTGAATTCCTGGTCCTGGAGTCACTCGCCTGCGGGCTCGCGGCTAAACCGCAAGCGGAGTCCGCTTACCTCCCAGTAAAATCGTACGTGGAAACTTCCCTTGGCACGGACGCCATGAAAATAGTCAAACAGTTTCTGAATCATGTCGGAGGGCTTCTCGCATCGGCCGCCGTGCGCCGTTGGATGAGCACGCTGGAATACAAGTGCGCGTACTACGACGAATCGGTCGATCCGGTAAAGCCAAGCTGCCGTGGCCAGAAGATCTATATCTTTTGGCACGAGTACATTCTGTTTCCATTGTATCTGCGGGGAAATTGCAATCTGACGATGCTGTTAAGCCGGCATCGCGATACCGATGTTCTCAGCCGCACGGCCTACCACATGGGTTTTGAATTCGTGCGCGGCAGCACGAATCGTGGCGGCATGGCCGCACTGCGGGAGTTGGTTCGCCGCAGCCGCAACATGAATTTGACAATTACACCCGACGGCCCTCGCGGACCCCGGCGGACATTGGCGCAGGGGCCAATTTATTTGGCGTCGAAGCTGGGCCTGCCGATTGTGGCAATGGGGTTTGGCTACGATCGGCCGTGGCGCATTGGCACGTGGGATCATCACGCCATCCCGCGGCCATTCAGCCGAGCGCGAGCCGTGGTTAGCCCAGCCATTCATGTACCCACGGATTTAGATCGAGACGGGCTGGAGCGTTACCGATTGCATGTGGAGCAGCTGATGAATCGCCTGACGCTGGAAGCCGAGGCTTGGGCGGAATCGGGCACACGCAAAGTGGAGGAATTGCCGCTCCGCCGCGAGCCCATTTGGCGCGGCCATGCCCGCCTGGATGTGCCGCACGAACACATTGCACCGCCTAGCATTAAGTCTGCATTGCAAAATCTAGCCGTGAATCAACGCAAATAAATGCGGATCGCGCTTGGAAGCAGCTCTCTCTGGGGCTAGGAACGAGCCACTTGCGAAAGAATCGCGAATCGCAAAAATCTATTGGCGTCCATTCGCGTTCATTGGCAGTTAATTCTTAAGAGCTTCCGTGACCTCCGATATTCAATCTGCCGCTGCGTTGCCGGTACTGACGGTTTCGCAGTTCACCGATGTTCTCAAGGAAATTGTCGAGAGTGCATTTCCGATCGTGTGGCTGACGGGCGAAATTTCCAACTTCACCCGCCACACTCCTTCCGGCCATTGCTATTTGACGCTTAAAGATTCTCAAGCTCAAATTCGGGCTGTGATTTGGAAAGGGACTGCGCAACGCATTCGTACGGAACTGCACGACGGGTTGGAAGTGGTCGTCCGCGGGCATTTAGATGTTTACGCACTCCGAGGCGAATACAAGTTAATTGTCGACGACCTGCAATTGAAGGGATTGGGGGCTTTGCAGCTGAAGTTCCGCCAGTTGCACGAGAAGTTGACCTCGGAAGGGTTATTTGCGGCGGAGCGCAAGCGGCCACTGCCGGCATTTCCGCGCCGAATTGCGTTTGTCACCAGCCCTACCGGAGCGGCCGTGCGAGATTTTTTGGAAGTGTTGCGCCGGCGCTGGCACGGGGTGCATGTGATCATTGCGCCGGTGCGGGTGCAAGGCATTGGAGCGGCCGAGGAAATTGTCGCAGCGATTGAAGCGGTCAATCGCTTGGCGCTGCCTGTCGATATTTTGGTCGTCGGCCGCGGCGGCGGAAGCTTGGAAGATTTGTGGTCGTTCAACGAAGAGATTGTGGTTCGCGCCATCCACGCTTCGCGGATTCCAGTGGTATCCGCAGTGGGGCACGAAATTGACGTGACTTTGGCCGATTTAGTGGCCGATGTTCGCGCGCTAACGCCCAGCGAAGCAGCGGAACGCGCCGTGCCAGCAATGGAAGCAATTTACGCCACTCTGCGCGACCGGCAAAGTCGATTGCTGGCCGGGCTTCACAATCGCTGGCAAGATGCGCGGCAACGATTGGAAGCGGTTGAATCGCGTCCGCCATTCAAAAAGCCATTTGACCGGCTGCACGCTCTCGCGCAACAATTAGACGGATGGCAAACGCGCTGTGCTCGAGCAGTGAGTGTGTTGCTGGAGCGAACAAAGCATCGCACCGCGGCGATGGCTGCCCATTTGGAATCGCTCAGCCCGTTGGACGTGTTAGCTCGCGGCTATAGTTTGACAACGCGCGCGGCCGACGGCCAGCCTGTTTTTGATGTGGCGCAGTTGAAAGCCGGAGAAGCTATTCACACTCGGTTTGGCCGCGGCGCGGCGGTAAGTCGAGTGGAGCAAATTATCGAAGCGAATAAAAGCGGTTAGCGTCGCCGGCCACGGCGGCAGGAAGTGCGAAATTGCCGGAGCAAAATCAAAATTCGTCTGCCACGGAACCGCCTTCCTTCGAGCAAGCGCTGGCTTCGTTGGAGCAAATTGTGCGTGATTTGGAGGCTGGTGGCCTGGGTTTGGCCGAATCGCTGGCGCGGTACGAGGAAGGGGTCAAGCTTCTCAGGCAATGCCATGGGCTTTTGGAGCGTGCCCAGCGGCGAATTGAATTGCTGACCGGCGTCGATGCAGCGGGCAAACCGTCGACGGAGCCATTTGATGATCGGGCGACATTATCGGACGCAGCCGATCCGCCTGGGCGTCCCCGGCGCGGTGGTAAAACGGAAAAAAAGTTGCGTGAGCAAATTTCCTCGCCGGAGGCAAACAGGGAATCTGCTAGTCCCGCGGTGGACGAACCCGGCAGCTTATTTTAGAATAGGCGCTTGGTGTGTAGTAGTATCTTGTAACTTGGGACATAATTGGATTGCAATTCCCGATTGGCAAATTCACCCCGAACTGGATACCCCACCCCCTGACACTTCTTCCCATGCTTTGTAGTTCCGCCCTGTTGATGGAGCAAATGGCGGCCGCGCGACAAACGGTTGACGCCGCGTTGGATCGCTACAGCGATTATTCTGCCGATTGCCCGGTCCGGCTGCGCGAGGCCATTCGCTACAGCTTGCTTGCTCCCGGAAAGCGATTGCGGCCCACGCTGGTGCTGTTTGCCGCGGAAGCTTGCGGCTCTAGCTGGGAAGCCGCACTGCCTGCCGCGTGTGCCGTGGAAATGGTGCACGCGTACTCTCTTATTCATGACGATTTGCCAGCCATAGATAACGACGACCTGCGTCGTGGCCGTCCAACCTGCCACAAAGCGCACGGCGAAGCCGTGGCAATTCTGGCCGGCGATGCCCTCTTGGCGCAAGCATTTGAAGTTTTGGCTGCCGAGATTTCACGATCGGCTGTCGCCGCGAAGTGCTGCGCCGCTTTGGCAGAGGCTGCCGGGGCCACTGCGCTGGTTGGCGGGCAGACCGATGACCTGACCCTGGAACATCTGCCCGGCGATGTGACCGCGCTGGAAAACATTCATCGACGTAAAACCGGCGCGTTGTTTCTGGCGTCGGTGCGGTTAGGCGGATATGTCGCCGGCGCCGACGAAGCCCAGCAGGCGGCGCTGGATCGCTTCGGGCGCAAAATTGGCTTGGTGTTTCAAATTGCGGATGATTTGCTCGACGTCGAGGGAAGCGAAGCAGACCTCGGCAAGCGGGTTGGTAAAGATTCGCAACACGGCAAATTAACATTCCCCGGCCTACTGGGAATTGAAGAAAGCCGGCAACGCGCATTGCGGCTCACTGACGAGGCCTGCGCGGCGCTGGCGCCACTAGGAGAAAAACGCGCCGGACTGGAAGTCCTGGCGCGCTACGTGCTGGAAAGGAACCGGTGAAGCAAATTCGCGTATCTTGGAATTCAAAACTCGAATTTCAAACGAAAGTTGCGCCGCCCAAAGCCTTTCCCAAACCGACGGATCTACCATGAACACGTTGCTCTCCAGCATTCATTCGCCGCACGATCTCGTCCAACTGACGGAAGCGCAATTGGAGCAGCTGGCCCAGGAAATGCGCGAAGCCTTGTGCAATTTGGTTTCCAGCCGCACGGCGCATTTTGCTTCGAATTTAGGCGTGGTTGAGCTGTGCCTGGCGCTGCATACGGTGTTCGATTTCAGCCGCGATCGACTGATTTGGGACACCGGCCACCAAATTTATCCACACAAGCTCGTCACCGGACGCTACGAGCAGTTCCACACCATTCGCAGCAAGGGAGGCCTGATGGGTTACCCCAACCCTCAGGAAAGCCCCTACGATTTGTTCATGACCGGGCATGCCGGCTGCAGCGTTTCGACGGCCTTGGGCCTCAAAAGCGGCGATGAACTGTTGGGCCATAGCGAGCGATACAGCGTTGCCGTGATTGGCGATGGCGCGTTCCCCTCCGGCATTGTGTTTGAAGCAATGAACAATGCCGCCGGCCTCAAGAAAAAGCTGCTTGTCATTCTTAACGACAACCAAATGTCGATCTGCCCACGCGTGGGTGGGTTAGCGGCATATCTCGATCATCTGCGGATGAATCCGTCCTACTCCGGGTTGAAGCACCGGGTGGTCAGCCTGCTCAATAAAATTCCGGTGTTGGGCGATCCGGTGGAGCGGCTGCTCGGGCAGATTAAAGATTCCTTGAAGGCCGGCTTGCACGGTGGAATGTTATTCGAAGAACTGGGCTTTCGTTATGTTGGCCCGGTCGATGGGCATAATATCGCCATGCTGAGGCGGTATTTGAAAATGGTGAAAGATGTGGATGGCCCCGTGCTGTTGCACGTATTTACCGAAAAAGGCCACGGCTTTCAGCCCGCCGCCGCCGATCCGGTTTACTTCCACACGCCGGCTCCGTTTGAACGGTCGGCGGAAAAAGTCATCGCCATTAAATCCAGCACGATGAAGGCATACACCGACATTGCCAGCCAGGCGGTATATCGGCAGTTGGAGCAAAATCCGCGGGCGACCGTGATCACCGCGGCAATGTGCCAGGGAAACAAGCTGGAAGCCGTGCGAGATGCCTTCCCGCAGCGGTTTTTCGATGTTGGCATTTGCGAATCGCACGCCGTGGCTTTCGCTGCTGGACAGGCAAAAGCCGGCTTGCGGCCAATCATCGATATTTACAGCACGTTCCTGCAACGCAGTTACGATCAACTGTTCCAGGAAGTGGCGCTGCAAAATCTGCCCGTGACGTTCTTGCTAGATCGCGCCGGTTTGACCGGACCCGACGGGCCCACGCATCATGGCTGTTTCGATTTGGGATACCTGCGATTGTTGCCTAACATGTTGGTGTTGGCTCCCGGCGATGCAGTCGATTTGCCCCCCATGTTGGAATTTGCGCTTTCGTTCCCCGGTCCTGTCGCAATCCGTTATCCCAAAGCAACGGCTGAAGATGCCGGGACATTTTGCCGTGCGGAAATTTCGGATCGAATGCCTGTCGAATTGGCTCGGGGCGAAGTATTCGAATGGGGCCGCGATGGCATCATGCTGGCCTGCGGTACGTTGTTGACCCACTGTCTGAACGCCGCCGAGACGTTGCGAGCCGAGGGTTTGGATATTGGCGTCGTCAACATGCGGTTTGTTAAGCCGCTGGATACCGAAGTGGTGTCCAAAGCCCTCGAAAGTAGTCCGTTTGTGCTCACGGTAGAGGAGGCCGCATTGACTGGCGGATTTGGCAGCGCCGTGTTGGAAACGGCCGCCGACGCCGGATTGAACGCGGCCCACGTTACGCGCTGCGGCATTCCCGATCGATTTATTGAACACGGCGAGCGCGCCGAACTATTGGCGAGCTTGGGGCTCGATGCCAACGGCCTGGCGCGCACGTGCCGCGAATTGGCCCAGCGCGCCGGCGTGTTGGGCGAGTCTGCCAATCGCGCAGGCTAAATAACAGCGTGCAGGCTTTAATCTGGCACGGCCGTGCGGGCGGCTCTTTTCTGCAATCCAGCGGCCGTCTATGATCGAAGTTGGAATCGAATTCTCCATCAACTGCTTTCCGCGACTGGTTCTGTGCCTCAATCTCGCCCCCGTGTCATCGTTTTGGCCTTGGGACAAAAGCCCAAGATCGCCAAGGAAGCGCAACGGCTTCGCCCGCTGGTGGAGCAAGTGGCAGACATTGTTTTGTTCGATTTAGAATTCCAGGCCGATCTGTCGAAGGTTGAAGCCGATTTCGCCATTGTCATGGGAGGCGACGGTTCTATTCTCCGAGCCGCCCACCAAATGGGTTACCGGCAGCTTCCCATTCTCGGAGTCAATTTAGGGAAGCTGGGTTTCCTGGCGGACCTGTCGCCAGGTGAACTTTTGAGCGTGCTGCCACAGGTTTGCTCAGGCCACTGCAAGGTTTCAGAGCATTTGATGTTCGAATGCCGCGTGTTGCGGGCGGGCAAAGTGTTCAAGCACATGCTGGGGCTAAATGAAGTTTGCATTCTTGCCGGCAAACCGTTTTGCATTCTCGACGTGAACCTTTACGTTGACGCAGAATTGGTAACCACCTATAGTTGCGACGGCTTGATCGTGGCCACGCCGATCGGCTCTACGGCGCACAGCCTGTCATCGGGTGGACCGATTTTACGGAAAGATTTGCAAGCATTTGTGTTCCTGCCGATCAGTCCGCACACGCTTAGCAATCGTCCGGTGGTCGATTCAGCCGAACGGGTGTTCGAGCTCGCCGTAACAGAGCCTCATGCGGGCACTGCGGTTGTGGTCGATGGCTTGGAATTGTGCGGTTTGGCTGCGGAAGATCGGGTGCGTGTGGAACGCGCCGAGCCGAAGTTTCAGTTAATTGAAGTGCCAGGCCGCAGTTACTACCGCACCTTGCGAGAAAAGCTCGGCTGGGGCGGGCGGCTGCGGTCGGATGACAAACGCTCATATGATGAGTGACAAATGACGAAATTCGAATGCTAAGAAAGTTCGAATTTCGAAGCTCGAAAGGAGTCGAGTTTCATGCTTTCACGTCTGGGTGCTTTGGCCTGCTGTTTGATTTCACTAGCCCTAATCAATGCGCGCATCTTGACGACCGTGCTAGCGGACGATTCGGCCTCCCCTGCCCCGCCGACGGGTCCCAAATATAACCTGCGTTATAAGTTCCAACCGGGCGAAGAAATCCGCACGCAAGTTTGGCACCAGGCGAACAGCGAAACCACGATTGCCGGCACATCGCAATCGGCCGAAAGCACAAGCGGCTCGGTCAAAGTGTGGCGTATTAAATCGGTCGAGCCAGATGGCACGGTCACTTTCGAGCATTCTGTCGAAAGCGTCGAAATGCGGCAAAAGCTGAGCGATCATCAAGAAGTCACTTACAACAGCAAAACCGATAAAGAACCGCCGCCCATTTACGCTGCCGTGGCCAAAGAGGTGGGTGTGCGGCTGGCCGTGGTCACAATCGATGCGAGTGGAAAAGTTCTTAAGCGGATCGATCGCGGGCAAAAAGCCGCCGCCGCAGATCCGCAATCGAGCGATATGGTAGTGCCCTTGCCCGCGGGGCCAGTCGCCGTGGGGGAAAGTTGGGACGTGCCGCAGGACGTCACTATTTCGTTGGAAGAGAACGAGACAAAGCTCATCAAAACTCGCCAGCATTACACATTGGAAAAAGTGGTCCATGGCGTGGCGACAATTTCGGTAGCCACCCAAGTGCTGACGCCAGTGAATAATCCCGCGATTCAATCGCAACTGGTGCAACGGTTGACGCAGGGGACCATTCGCTTTGATCTCGATGCCGGACGCGTGCTTTCCAAGCAGCTCGACTTGGACGAGCGGGTATTGGGCTTCCACGGAGCCGACAGCAGCGTACATTTTGTCGGCCGGTTCACTGAGGAGGACGTACCCTCCATTCCGAAAACCGCTGCCGGGAAATCGTCGAGCGCGAAAAAATAGCTTGCCGCGCGTCGCTTAGCGCAAGAAGCGTTTGGCAATGATCGCAGTGATGCGGCGTCCGACTCGGGCCAACAGCAGTGTGGCTTCTTCGCCGCCATTTCCACAGGGCAACAATTCGCCGCGAACCTGTTGCGGATCGAGCGGCACGCCTCGCTTTTTTACTTCCAGCCGGCTAATACCGCGTTGGGCTAGCCACGATCGAAGTTTATTCACACGATAGGGCATGACTTCGACCACTTCGAAGCATGTCAATCCTCCGTGGTCAATGGGCTTGTCGGCGGTGAAGTATGCCACGCCCGGTGCAAAAGCCAACAGACCATGCTCTGCGGCTACAGCGCCTTCGATTTTCGCCGCCAAGATTGCCGCATCGGGCTCAAATACATACCGACCAATTTTTGCTGCCAGCGGACACTCGACGCCAGGGCTGCCGAAAAATGACGTCACAACGGATTTTGAATTCGAATTGACCTGGTCCGCTTTTTCATTTGCCGACGTTCGCAGCATTGTCGCCCGCCGCTGGCCAGGATATTGCGCCAGGTTGCCGAACCAGGCAACCAATTGCCGGCATTGGCGGCCGCGGCTGATCCATTCCAATTCTGCTTCGTTCCACCACGGTTCGACTAAGTCGGCAGCCGACGCCAATTTGATCGCTGCATGTGGGCAAGCTGTTAGCATCCGCTGCAAGATTTCCGGCCCGGGTTCTTGCAGGGCAATTTTTGTAACTCGGCCGCCCGAGGCTCGACGATCAGGGTCAATGTGCCAGGCAGCAACTTGCTCGAGCACATGGCCAGCGTCAGAGGCGTCTGTTACATCGAATTTCACTCCTGTTTTTGGCGGAGACTCGCTGCATTCCAGCAGGGACCGAACATTTGTCTCGGCCAATAGCACGGCAACACGATTTCGGTCAATCGCCCACGCCGGACCACGCTGAGAGAGCGCCAACAAGTCGCCGCCGATGCCGCAGCACAAATCGGCCAACGGCATGCCTGGCAGAAAACGGCTAGCTTTATAGCGGGCCACATGTTCGTCGGTAGCTTGCTCTAAAGCCAAAGGGGTAAAGAACATCCGCTGAGCCTGCGAAAACCTTTCACGGGCCCGGCGGCGAAGTTCGAGCTGTTCCAACAGCAATTGGACCTGGTGTGGCGGCAGTGCCTGGCGAAGTTTTGAAGTCAGTCCCACCAAAGTCGTATCGGCTGCAGCAGCCATGGATGTGGCCTTCTCCAGCCATTTGCCCCCGTCGGGACCTACCAGCCAGCGGTAGCCATCTAGTAAGCCCTGCGAATTGATGGAATTGGGCATTGCTCGGGAATCCAGCACCGTAAAACCGTTGTTTGACACAGTATTTCTGGCCAATTAAAATCGACGTAGG
This sequence comes from Pirellulales bacterium, assembly GCA_035656635.1. Lineage (NCBI taxonomy): Bacteria > Pseudomonadati > Planctomycetota > Planctomycetia > Pirellulales > Pirellulales bacterium. Next base: position 41,282 of record DASRSD010000128.1, on the reverse strand, counting down.
TTGTTAATTTGAAAAATCTTACGCTCAAATGGCAACCGGCCGGAACGTGGCATTGCGGCTCCTGGATGCCCGGCCCCCCTGTGGGGCTGTCGCAAGCGGCTAAATGCCTACCGAACCGAAAGCTCGCCCTGCTCTCCTCGTGAGGAAATTTCCCCATGGCTGCTCGTGAAAATCAAGGCCTGCAAATTGCGCTCATCATTTTCGTCACGTTGACCGTTTTGCTCAGCCTGACGACTTTTGTCTTTTTTCGCAACTATCAGAACGAACAGCAGAAGGCCAACGCGGCACAAAAGGACGCCGGCGATGCAAATCAAGCCTTGGCGAATGCAAAAACCGAGCGCGACAAGCTGGTACAGTTCAGCGGCCTTCCGGCTCCCGACGATAAAAAAACCGGCGATGACGCCATGAAGGACGCCGCAGACGCCTGGGACAAAGATATGAAAGCCTTCCAGGCGTTGCGCACCGGCGCCCTTCCCGACGACGAAAAAACGTACCGCAAAATGATCGCCGGGCTACAGAGCATTATTGGCTCGCAACATACGGCGTTGGAAAAACAGGCTTCGGATTTGCGCGACGCCAAAGTCGATTTTGACCGTAAAGCCACCGATTACGATACCAAAAAGAAAGACTTGGAAGAGGAAAAAAACAAGGCCGTGGCCGATTATTTGGCCGAGCGAGCCAGCAATACCGAGCACGTAAAAAAGCTGGAAGATTCGCAACAAGGACTATCCGCGACACTGCAAAAGCGCGACAAAGAAATGGAAGCGGAACGGAACGATTTGCACGGCAAACTTGCCGAACGGGATAAATCGATCGACACCCTGCGAAAACAGCTCAAATCACGCGAAGCGGAAATGAAGGATTTACACGGTAAATTCGCGGTCAATTCTCAGCCCAGCGGCAAAATTGTGTGGGTCGATCAACGCAACAATATCGCCTATATCAATCTGGGCAGCGAAGATTTGTTGCACAAGCGAGTAACGTTTGCCGTGTTCGATCAAAACACGACCGATCCCACGGCCGTGCATAATAAGAAGCAAGGCATTAGCGCTACGGAGTCGGAAAATCAATCTGTGGTCAGCGAGGCCAAGCCCAAGGGCGTACTGGAAGTAATTGACATCACCCAGCCGCATCTGGCCGAGTGCCGCATTTTGCAAGACACGCCGTCGAATCCACTTTTGCCCGGCGACATGATTTACACCCCGCTGTGGCGACCGGGACAGCCCGCACATTTCGCGCTGGTTGGTTTTTTTGATCTCGACGCCAAGGGAGTGAACGAAATTCAAAGAATACGCGAAATTGTCCGTACCAATGGCGGCATCATTGATGCGGAAACCGACGAAAAAGGCAATGTAAAAGGCGCCTTAACCCCCACCACACGGTATGTCGTCGAGGCGGACACCAATCAACATGACGGCTTTAACGGCGCCGGCGTGACCACGCTGCTTCACGATGCCGATACGTTGGGGGTAGAAGTCATCGACCTGGCAAAGTTTTTGGACATGATGGGCTACTCAACCAACGGCACACTGGAGTCGGCTGCCAGTAAACAAAGAGTTCGCATTCCTGAGGCGGGCGAACCGAATACCAATTTTCAGCCTCGTACGCCGCAGGAGCGCAACCGCGCCGCCGCAACGCAAACATCGTCGTAACAGCCGGTTCTTCATCTTTGCCAATCGGCGGACCCAGTTCTCCCGCGCCTGTCCCGCAAAAGATTGCTACAATCTCACGCGGTGCTGGGACGAATTCTTAAATTCTAGCGGCCAGCGGTGATGGAATGCACAAACGCTTAGGTCCGATCCTGTTCGTCGGATTGTTGGCAAATGCCTTATTTATCAAGAGCGTGTTTGCCCAATCGGGCAAGCCTGCAATCGAGACTTCTTCACTCAATAGACAAACCGCCAAAAAGTCCACTTACACGCCGCTACCGAGTGAAGATGCGGATGGCCATGTAACACAATCTCCGCCGATTTACGTCGATGCAATTTCCGACGAATTGCGCAAGGAATATCGGATAAATCCGTTCTACAAAAAATCCGCCACCATTGTCGGCATTCCGATCATCGGATCCGAGAAGGTTTCGGATTATGCATTTTTGGAATGTGCCTGGACGCTGGATCATTTGCTGCACGGGCGAACCCTGGCCCATGACGCCTTATTGGCCTGCAAGGTGCGCGTGGGAATTATTGCGGTCACGGAATACACGCTGGACATTCCAGAAAACCAACGCCCGCAAATGATCGCCCGCGGCGCCTATCACGACAGGCGTTCGCGTGGATTGGGTGGTTTGCCCTTGGCCACTTGCGCGGAGGAAAACCTGTTGAATCTGCGGGGCGACCCATACATCAAGGAGAACATTACCATTCACGAATTCTCGCACACGGTCGCCAGCGCCATTCGCCGGGTGAACCGTGCCTGGTACAACCGCTTGCGGGATGCGTATAACGATGCCCAGGCCAAAGGAATTTATGGCGACAGCTACGCCGGTACCAACGAGCAAGAATACTGGGCCGAAGGGGCGCAATGTTGGTTCGATTGTGCCAATCCTAAAAACGCCGGCGGCGCCAGCAATCGGGAACAGTTGAAAGCCAAGGATGCCGCGTTAGCGACTTTACTCACCGAAGTGTATGGCGACGACGACTGGCGTTACACCAAGATCATGAATCGCCCCGCCGCGGTATTGGCCGACGTTGCGCATTTGGCCGGCTTGAACCGCTTGAGCTTTCCTGTGTTCGATTTCGACAATTCGCCGCGAATTCAAGCGGCTGCCAAGCAAGCGGAACAAGGATCCCAGAACGGGGACACGGATGCCAGCTCAGGTGCCGGCAAGTCGGATGACAAGCCCATGACGCCTGCCAGATCATCGGCCAATTCGGGCGACGAACGGCCGAGCGGCAAATAAATCGGGATGCCCGTTCTGGCATGGCGGGTTCGCTGCCAGCGAAGCGCTGACCCAACCAACAACCGACTCTCGCAGAATTCGGAAGTATGGACGCAGCCGTGGCCTAACCCAGATTGATTCCGGTTTTCATATCCGCGGCGCTCTCCATGATCGTGTCGACCAAGGGAGCAATTAGCGGCGTCACCAGCGGATTGGTAACCGACAACGGATCGAGCAACTGCACTGTGTGCGTCACAGCCGTTCCGACCGGCGTGGTATATAGCTCAGCAACCCCGCTGCCATCAATATCGCGGGCCAGAACTTTCACCGGAGCGTTAATGTTACCGGTGGTGTACGCTTGGAATTCTCTTTCCAGCGTGCCGGTATTGCCGGTGAAGACCCGTACGCGTGATTTCCCACCTTGCCCGGCGCCAAGGATGATTTCATCCAGGCCATCGCCATCCAGGTCGCCCATGGTAAGCGACACGCCTCCTTTGAACGTGGTCTCGAAGCCATTGAATTGGCGAATCGGCGCTGCCGCCGGATTGGCCGACACATCGGCGTAGCTGAATACCTTGATTAAGGCCACTTGCCCCACGCCCGGAGCGGTGACAATTTCCGAAATGCCGTCGCCATCGACATCGCCCGCGGCCACCAACACGCCCGAAACCATGGTTTTGGGATAAGCGGCAAAAGTTGTATCTGGCGCGGCGTTGAAGACGCCCGATCCATTGTTGAGGAACACCATGACCGTTGGCGCGCCCTTGCCGTTAGAGACGATCAAATCTGGGGTGCCGTCGCCATCGACATCGGCCGAAGCTACATTAAAGCCGTTTTTGAATCCGGCTTCGGGAGTGATGTCAGTCAATATCGCTGCGTTCGGATTCGTGACCAACCCTGCGGCATTTTTCGGAGCGTTTTGCAGCGTTAAGCCGTCGAATACCCTTACTTCGCCCAGCGTGCCGGCGCCCGTGGCGACAATGATGTCCGGCGTTCCAGTTCCATCACCGTTATCGCCATTCACGTCGGCGGTGGTAACCCGTACGCCGCCGCCAAAGGTTTGTGAGAACGCATAGAAGCTATACAGCAACTTGTTGGTGATGGCACTATACACCTGGACCAACGGCTTGCTGACACCGCTGTCGGAGCTGGCGGCCACCGCCAGAATGTCGCTATCCTCACTGCCGGCATAAATTGGCGAGGCGTTGTCGGCCACCGGATTCGACTGGTAATCTGCCGGGTTCACACCGTCTTTGCCAAATTGATTGACGATGTTCTGGATGTTGGTAAACGTAATCGGCATGCGGTTGTCGAACGACCATTGGCCGTTGCCCGTGGTGTCGTCGAATTCGTGATACTGCGTGCCGGCCAAATGAACCGCCAGTGTGTTCTGCACCGCGGAAGGATCACCGTTGATAACGTACGTGGTTTTGGTGCTGGGCGTAACGGTAAATTGATCGGTTCCCTGGGTGCCGTTCAGCGTCAGCAATTCCACGCCACTATAGGTAAAGCCGGTAAACACCGAACCGGCGGACTGCACCGGCAGCAACTGCGTGCTGGAAATCAAGTAATTCTGGTCTTCCAAATTTGGCGAACCATCTGCATTCAGCGAATCGTTGAAATCGAGTTCGTCTTGGCCGCCAAATCCCTGGGCGCCCATCACCACGCTGACCAAGTGCAAGCCTGTGGGCACTTCGTCGGACGTGGCAAAGCTGACGGTATCGGTGCTTGCACCTTTGCTCGTGTCGACGATGAATTGCTTAATATTGTTGAATTGCAAATTGCCGGTGAGCGAAGGCGGATTAAATGTGCTGTCGTTCTGGCCGGATATCTGCCACGAGCCATCCAGCATGTCCACCACGTTGTATTCGTTATTGGTAAAACCCGGTGAGGTATAATCGAGCTGGTTGAATCCGTCTAACTGCAACGCGCTTTCATTCCCTGGATTGAAATGGTCGAGCATGATGGTCGTCTTGACCGGCAGCGTTGCCTTCGTGGTCGTAGTTTTCTTGCCAACCGTCGTGGTGGTCGTAACGACCGTCGAACCGGTGATCACCAAGGTCCCTGCCGCACCGGGAATTAGGCCTTCCGGAAGGAGGCTGGCGGCATAGGTGTTAATAATTGTGCTCGTTCCTAGCGGAGCCGTGGACTGGGCCGGGGTGTAGACCGCGTTATAGGTGCCATTGCCAGTAATGTTGAGCGTCTTCACATCCGCACCACCGTGAACTTCAATCAGTACGGGTTTGGCGCCAACACCCAGGGTGGGGTCCAGAAAGACTTGGTCATTGTTATTGAGCCCATCCACAATAATGGTGGGCGCTTTGCCATCGTCCTTGCGACCAGGAATCGCTGTTTTGGTGAGATTGATGGTGTAGCTGTAGCTAGAGACTACGCCTGGGTCGCCGTCGTCCGCAGCAGCCTGGCTGACTAACGTGGTGTATGTGTCGTCCGTGTAAGCATTGACGGTGACTTTGGCCTGAGTGGCATTCAGCCGCGTAATGAAAATTTGATCGTACGCACCGGTTCCCGTCACGTAGCCCACGACGTCAGGATTCGGGCCGATATCGGGATCGCTGGCCATTTGCTGATACAAATTCACCGTGGCCGCCGGATCGGTGTTGACGCTAAAGGTAGGCGGAAAAATCAATGTGGTGTCTTGTGTCAACGGAGGCAACGGGAAAGGTTCCGAGAACACTTCCGAGGGATTGCCAAGCGTGGGATTCTTCATGAACGCATTGAAGTCCATCCCCGCCTGCATCATGTTGAAATTTGGAAAGTACGCCGGCTCCGTGTCGCTGATCGGCAAACTGGGGGAAACTCCATTTATAAAAAAACCTTCGGTGAAGCCGGCTTCCTGCATGGCGCCGGCTTGGTTAACCAGTTGAACGTTGGGATCAAAAAAATTCGTGAACGGTCCGGGCGTGCCATTTTCAACTTCCGACAGACCGTAATCCCAACCAATTGCGTATAACGAGGCATTCGCTAACGCAATATTGTACGAGCCACCCGTACCGCCAAAGCCTAATCCCGGGTCTGTGGGAGTGCCTGTGCCAGAACCGTTCCCTAGCACGCGCTGGAGGAAGTAACTGGCGTCGATAATAGCGCCCGAGTCGAGCCGATTGGGTTGAGAAAATGGCGTCGTCACATTCACGGCAAAATCGGCCGAGATGGAATCGAACACAGGCACCGGAATGTTGTTCACTAGCGTATATTCGGCGCCAATGAACAGGTAGACGTCGTCGCTGCCATATTGCAGCACGGTCGCTGAAGCATCTCCGGCTGGTGCCCCAATCGTGCCAACTTGATTATTGAGCCCCTCCAGACGCCCCGCAGCGGCCAGCGTTGCTACCGGGAAGTTCGAGAGATTTCCATCGGCTGGAATCACTTGAATATCAAATGGTTCCAATGCTTGTTTGATCTGCTCGACGATGGCAGCCTCTAGCGTGGCGGGATCGGCCGGCGCTAAGCCCTGTGGGTTGAACACAGGTGAATCCAAAAAGGTGGCGAAGCTCATCAAGTCCAGACCGCCCGTTGGCGTTGCGGCAAACTCGCCCAACAAATCTTGGTCAGTCTGGCCTTGTCCGCCGACCCCAACAAGGTTTGTTTGCAGCGTTGCGGCAGTAATAGCGAGGAGGGTCTGCGTGCCCGCAAAGGGACCGGTCGCTTGCACCGGAAAGGCATCGCCGAAATCGATGAACACGCGGCTGACCAATAACCGCCGGGCTTCCAGGGGCTCGACAGCCGCGCGCCAGCCAGCGGATAGAAAACGATTCTTCGCTTTGCGGCCATAGCGTTTAGAATTGCGGAAGCGTGAAAAGAACCCCGACAGCAAACCTCTTTGTTCCGGAAGCATGGCAATACCGTGGGACAAGGCCAAAGTGGGTGAATTCAACGCGGGTCAATCAGGGTTGTGGCAACCGACAGACAGGGCGAACTCGTTGAAGAATTTCAGCCACGCCGCGAGGGACGCAACTGTTTCACTCCGCCTGTGCCACTTTGGTCGTAAGTGTACAGGCATTTTCGCCCAAAAACGATTGGCCCTTAGCGGGGGCCCAATCGGTCTGTTCCGTAACTATCTCCCGGGTGCCTCTACGCGCAGCGCCCCTTGGCCGCGCATAGTTTTAGTTTCATCAGGCCAAATCATGGTGTCAAGCAAATCCCACCCCGGCAAAACGTTGACACGCACGCGCTTTCTAAATAACGCAATAAGTATGATGAAAGTTCCGACAATTCTGATTAAACCGCCGATTTTCCCTGAAAAAACGCCTTTTCCCCTCGGGGCAGGAAGAATTCAGCTTGGCCGCCGTCATGGCGACCACGTTAACCCAAAAATACTCCCGCGGCCATTGCCGGATCGGCTTCGAGGAACGTATCGACGAGCTTGCCGGTAAGTGGATTGAACCCTTCCACTAAATGCGTTTTTCCGACTAGGCCTTGTCCGACAAACAGTTCATCCGTGCCGTTGATATTGACCGTTGCGATCGACAACGGAGCATTAATGTTGCCGCTGGTGAAGGTCGCAAACTGGTTGATCAAGTCGCCGAAGTTGTCGAAAACTTGCACCTTGGAGCCGCCGCCGCTGCCCGCTCCCAGCATAATTTCGTCGACGCCATCGCCGTTAATATCGCCTAGCGCCAAGGAAACTCCGCCTTTAAACGCCGACGTAAAGCCCTGGAAGGAGTTGACCGGCGCCAGCGTCATCCGATCGTCCAAATCATCTTCCAGCGTGCTGAAGCTGAACACTTTGATTTGGGCAGATTGGGAAGTGCCCGGCGCGGTAACAATATCAGGCATTCCATCGCCGTCAACATCTCCCACGGCGATTTGAGCGCCCGTCGTGAATTTGCTGGTGTAGGGATTAAACGCGACGGGCAACCCCAAGCCCGGCGAAAGCATCGGCGTAAAGGTTAGACCGTCGAACACGCGGACCATGGGAACGCCTGTGGAACGCGAAGTGACGATGTCTGCGGCGCCGTCTCCGTTGAAATCGCCTGTCGCCAAGTACAAGCCGCTTTTGTAAGCGGCGCCCTCGGGCAAGAACCCGGCGTTCGACGCGGTAAATATGCCCGTGCTACTGGCCACCGCCGACAGCGTGACGGCAATGGTGTGCGCCGGCCCAATTTTCATGGCGGTAATGGTCGTGTCCGACGGAATATCGGTCCCCACAATCGATTGACCCACGACCAACCCGCCCAGGCTTACAACGCTGGAAACGGTTGCAGCGGTACTGTTCTTTGTAGTCTTCAGACTCAGCACAATTGAACCAATGACCACGTTATTTGTGCTGTTACCCGTGGCAGGAGCCGAAAGCAAGAAATCGTTGAGATCGGGAATGGCGATAATCGTAGCCCCGGCCGGAATATTTGCTCCGAAAACCGCGTCGCCAATTGAGAGGCTGGAAGTATCGGCCACCATAACATCTTGGCTACCGGCAGTCATGGTCGCGCTAACCAAGTCTCCCACAACGACATTGGCCGTGGCCGAAACAGTGGCTTTCGGAAACAGCGTGAGGCCGGTGCCGGCGGCGTTTATGGCACTAATAGTTGTTCCTGCGGCAACGTTCGTTCCGCCCACCGCATCGCCAATTGCCAATCCGGCGGCGCTGGCGTTTTTGCTGCTATGAACCGTCGAGAAACTGGAGGAAGCCACGCTCGTGTCACTGATCAAATCCGCATCGGGATTAGCCACCAGGTGTGTGGAATTAGATGGCGCAGCGGCCAACAATTTCAGACCGTCGTAAACTTTCACCTCGCCAACGCGCCCCGTTCCGGGCGCCACGATCAGCTCGACGTCACTCAGGGCGCCAAAGCTATCGAAGACGTTGGCAATGGTCACGCGGGCTCCGCCCGTGAATGTTGACTCAAAGGCGTAGAAGCTAAACAGCAACGCGTTGTTGCTGGCGTTATAAACCTTAACTAGTGGTTTGCTGCCACTGCCCGCCACCGCGCCCGTGGCGACCAAGGGAACGTTTTGCAACGGATTGAACGATTGCAAATCCTCGATGTTGCTGAAGACGACCGGCTTTTGACCGCTGGTGAATGTCCAGCGACCGCCGCCATCGGCCGGGTTATCTTTCGTCAACTGTTGCCCTTGAACGCCCGAAAATTCAATGACCAGCGCATCGCCGGTTCCGGGCAGTTGGGGGAATGGCGGATCGTTGCCGTCAATGTTGATGTTCGTCGAACGGTTCGGCGTGACATCAAACACGTTGGCTCCGGTCGACCCAATGATCTTTAGATTCTTGATGGTATTGTCGAAATTCGCTTGTCCAAATCCAGCGTCATCGGTCACAAAGTTGGCGCCGACCGTGTAGTTGGGCACTGTGATTGCAGAGGAATTTGCATCGTTCAGCGTAAGCGTATCGTTGCCAGATACTCCCGTAACGTTGACGTTGCCGGTGATGGAGTTCAAATCGCCCGCTCCGCTAATGGCGTCTCTGCCCAGAATGAAATTGTCGTTGCCGTTGTCGCCGCTCAAGGTCAACGTGTTAATGGTCCCCGTAATGGGATCGAAACCGGGCACAAACGAATTGACGTAGAAGGTATCGTTCCCGTCGCCGCCAAAGGCGGTAATGTTGCCGCTGACAACGCTGCTGACCGTATCGCCAATGATAATCGTGTCGTTGCCTTCCATGCCATCCAACTTGGCCTGACCAGCCCAACTGTCGACTTCCAGCGTATTGTCGCTGAATCCGCCCGTAATGCTGGCGTTTTCCACGTTCTGGCAAATCAAATCCAGCCCGCTGGCCGCGCCGGTCAATTCGGTATCGGACAAGGCCCAGTCGGTATCACCCTCGGCATTGATGGTGTCTGTGCCCAAACCACCGTCATACGTAAACGCCCCCCCCGGAACCTGGAAGGCGAAATCGGTCCCAAACAAATTGAGGGTGTCGTCACCGGGACCCAAATTGATTTCAATATTTTGCATTCCATCCGAGAAACCCAAATCGGAAGTAATGCTAAACGTATCAGCAAAACTGCCGATCGGATCCTGAATCAGAACGTTTGGAACATCCGTAATTTCTACATTGCATACGCTGATCAGCGGGGAGGCCGCGGTCGGACCTGCGGTGCCGTCCAACAGCATGTCAACGCTGCTATTGGAAGGCGGCAAAGGCAGCGACGAGCCGGCTTCCGCGGTCAGCGAAAAATTGTCTCCCAAAAACTCCGGCATCGTGTACGTGAGCGAGTTGAAGCCCTCCAAATGGAAAATGCTGGTGTCGTCAAATTCATCCGCCAAAATGATTACGCCATTGCTGATTTGCAGCTGGGTTTCAAAGCGTTCAACTTGGCTATATTCAAAGAAGTCCACATTTTCGGGGGCCATCGAAATGCTATCCGTGCCATTGTCCAACAGCGACATGTTATCCACACCACCGCCGCCGAACACCAGAATTTCCGTGCCCGCCAGGTTCGCTGTCGAGGGATCAATGTCGAGCTGATCATTGCTGTTGCCCAGCTCAATCAGCAACACGTTGGTCGTTAATAAACCCGGCGTTAAATCGACGTCATAAGAAAATGTCGTAATAAAGGAGTTTGGCGAAAACGTGGCGTCGCGGTAGGCATTCACCGTGACCAGCGCCATTCCAGGATTTGCCAAATCGTTCGTGATCGAAACGTCGTCGAATGCTCCCGAGCCGGTGACAAACGCCACTTTACTAAATGGAAATCCTGACAGGGCATTGAGGTCTGTGCCCAATTGCGCCCCAACATCGGGGTCATTAGCGAAAAAGTCGTAAGCGTTCTGCACGAATGTGGGAACTTGGTTGCCGTCGCCAATCATCAGCGGCATCCGCGTGAACACCGAAACATTGTTCAATGTTGGGGCGGGAAGTCCGTTTTCGGCAGGTCCCTCACGCATGATGTCAGAACTGGTGAGCAAACTGACATCCGGATCACTGAATGGATTTGCCGGACTGGCGACACCGGTATTGGTGTGCTCTAAAATCTCCTCGGTCTGCACCATCGTTGTCGGATCGGTAAAGACATATGCACCGCCATAGGTGATGGCCGCCATTTGCGCAGCAATCGTGGAAATCGCCGTGTCCAGCTTCAAACTCCCGGCCAAGGCTCGCTGCAAAATTTGGGCAGCATCGACGGCCACTCCGGCATCAGAATAAGTGATGGGGATGGCCTGCGTCGGTGGTACCGGCGGCATCGCCATGGGGTTGCCCGGCGTGGCTCCAAACAGTGGATCGTTAGGATCGATGGTTGTTGTGAATCCGTGCGGTTCCGAAAAACCAAGACTGTTGGTTTGTGTCGGTCCACCGACATCCTGGCCCCCAATGGTCCAACCGCCGACCAAAATGTACACGTCCTGCGTGCCTACCGGGGAACCTAACGCAGCATAGGTAAAGCCCGCCTGAGTATTCAACCGTGTGCCATCGAAGCCCGGGGGAACAAATCCTTTGGGGTTTGCAGTGGTCAGATTGTACAGATTCGCATTGGGTGGGTTGGCGAGAGTTTGATTAGGATCGGTGAGCCGATTATTAGAAGCTAACAGCGCTCTAGCAGCGGCGAGGTTCGGCGAGGTCGCTAGCTCAACATTCATGTCAAAAGGCGCAACTTCGCGGGCTAAAATCTCTAAAATTGAATTTTCAACCGCTGCTTGAACGCTCAGCGGCAATGTCGGCCCAATTGGAAATTGAATCGGGCTTCCCGCAGGATCGGGGCCGGGATCGAAAACGCTGGTCGGCAAGTTCTGCGGAATATTTAATGGTGTATAGGTGATTGTTGGATTGCCTGCGTAGGGAAACTCGGGTCCAAAAACCCAATCGACCGGATTGTTAGCCGTAATAGCTAACCCCAAGGTAGACCAGCCCGCCGCGCCATCAACTACGGTATCTTCTGGGAGAGAAACGTTCCCCAATCGTTGGCCAAAATCGACGTACAGAGTCGCCGTCAGCATCCGACGATCTTCCAGTGATTCCAACTGCGTGAGCCGCGCAAAGCCTTGCTTGCGGCGTTTACTGCTGCTGGCTGTATTACAGCCGCTGCGCCGCTTGGAGCGAAACCGATTAAAAAACGATGTTAACAAGCCGCGCTGTTCCGGGAGCATGGTCTTTGCCTATAGATTGGTCGAAGGGGCATCAAGGGTGTACATCGAAAGCAGCTAGCATCCGCGATCGGAGTCCATCCCTTTGGCAATTGTGGCGAAGCTACTGCAGATTGCACGCGACCCCGTGGCGCATGCTGGTCGGACCGCAGCCGTTTCGTCACAACTCAACGCGTTGCCTGATGCGATAGCGCCCCTAAGGGCTACGCATAAACTTCCAGTGTCGTCAACACTTGCGGCAATGTCAAGCGAAATCCGGCCGGTTGGCGAGGTTTGTACGCGGTGTTTGTGCGCTGTGTCCGGCAGCCAAGCGGAGCCGAAGAAATCCTCTTGGACGAAAGCGGGCACTATCGGATAATTACGGGCTTGCCTTCTCTATAGCCTGGATCAAATCGATCCACTCCCATTCTCCCATCAGCCATAAGCCTCGGCCATAAGCCGATTGCCGTCGGCTTGGGACCTAAACGCGAAAACCAGTTCCCCCCTGAATTCTTGGTTGGAGGTCGCCTAATTTGATTTAACGAGAATGTAGCGACGGCTGTTCGCAGCCGTTTTCTCTAGTAAGACGTAGCGGCTGGGGACAGCCGTCACTACATTTGTTTGAAATTAGGCGACGACCTGGTTGGAAAACGATTTGACCTGAGCAATCATCGTAAGTACAACAAAATCATTGGCGCTTGCACCAATCAGTAGGGAGACTTCGTCTTTGGCGGGACCGCTGAGGATTGTCAACTAACCAGAGCAGAGCACAACATGGCGCGTCGCAAAAATCCGCATATTCACGGCCAGCGTTTCACGAACCGAATCCATCGCCGGCGTTCTTGCGCCTGGCGGCAATGCCGGTTCGAACCGCTCGAAGTTCGACAGGTGCTAAGCGCATCGGCAGTCAGCGCGTCGCTAGCAAGTTTGGCGGACGTCTTCATGAGCCCTGATTATGCCGTTTTGAAGCCGCACCAAACGGCTGGACCAACGGGGTTCACGCCTGCTCAAATCCGTCAAGCCTACGGCTTTAACAGCATTACCTTCCCAGGTGGCGTCAAAGCCACCGGCAGCGGAACCACGATTGCCATTGTTGACGCGTTTAGCTCTCCCACCATTGCGGCCGACCTGAAGGCATTCGACGCGCAATTCGGCATTCCCGACCCTCCGAGCTTTAGAATTGTCAACCAAAACGGCTCGTCCAACTCCGCCCAACTGCCTCCTGCCAATGCAGATTGGTCGGTGGAAATCTCGTTGGATGTGGAGTGGGCGCATAGCATCGCTCCGGGGGCGAGCATTCTACTTGTCGAAACCGCTAACAACAGCACTGCAAATTTGATGGCGGGCGACATCTATGCAAAGAGCCAGCCCGGTGTAGTTGTGGTGTCGAACAGTTGGGGGGGCGGCGAAGGGTTGGGGGAAAGTACGCTCGATTCTTCATTTACCACACCTAGCGGCCATGCGCCCGTGCAGTTTGTATTTTCCGCCGGTGATACCGGCGCGCCCGCTTCTTATCCATCCGCCTCGCCGAATGTTCTCAGTGTCGGCGGATCCAGCTTAAAACTTACGCCCAATAACAGCATTTCCAGTCAAGTAGTTTGGAACGATGGTCCTGGCGACGCCGGCGGCGGTGGCGAGAGTGCAATCGTAAACGGTGTTCCACTGGAGAGCGTGCCGAATTATCAATATCAAGACACGGCAACCAATGCCGGGCTACTTCCTACGTTGACCGGCCGGGGTACTCCTGATGTTTCTTACAATGCCGATCCAAACACCGGTTTCGCCGTGCGAGATGCTGCCGTCTTTGGCGCCACCACTCCCTGGGAAATTATCGGTGGCACCAGCGCCGGCGCACCGCAGTGGTCTGCGTTGATTGCAATTGCCGATCAGGGCCGGGCTTTAAGCGGTAAGGGGCCGTTGGCCAATATTCAATCGATCGTTTACAAGCTGCCCGTCGCCGATTTCCACGATATCGTGACAGGAAACAACATCGGCAACATCGCTGGCCAAGGATACGACTTGGCTTCCGGCTTAGGCGCTCCAGCGGCGAATTTAGTGGTTTCAGGTTTGGTGGCATTCAACGGTTCGACGGTCGTCACGCCCACCCGTCCGGCATTGAGTAATAGTCCGGGGGTATTTTATTTCTTCGCTAAATCGATGGCCACCGAAGGCGGCTCCGACGTTGGCGCGGCCGCTGCTATAGCGTCTACTGTCGATGCCGGCAGCGGTGCTTTTGGAGCCGACAATGCCTTGGCGTCGGGACAGTATTCGGATGCCGATTTCCTCGCCGATCCCTCAGCGATGCAGGCGACGTCGTTGCACTACGATGATGCGTCGCTGCCGTTTGCTTCCGATTCCAGCGATGAAGGCGCCTTGCATCACTTCCATGTTCTGCATGACGCGGATGCCAATGCTTCCAGCGATGCGCTCGACAACTACTTCGCTTCGATGTAACGCTACTGCAACTTGGTTCGTTACGGATTAACGCGCGTGCCGCCGGAGACTTTCTCGCGCGCCACAAAGGATTTTTTTTCCTGGGCATCGAAGTCGCTTGTGACACACAGGGTTATCCGCTCCGGGGGCGAAAAATTTCGGCTCTGACGAAAAAATTGCAGCGGATTCTCATACACCATTTGCCGAATCAACTCTTCGGGGTGCCCGCGCTTGCGCATCGTCAAAATAAAGTCGGGCACGGCCGTAGGCTTGGACGGCCCCCAATCGCCCGCTGAATTAACCAGTAGGCGCTGCGGTCCGAACATTTCCACCATGTCGGCGGCCCGCTGCGGCGTGCATTTGCTGACTGGGTACAGCGTCATGCCGGCCCAATAGCCACGCTCCAACACCAAGCCAATGGTGTGCTCTTCCACGTGGTCGACCAGCACCCGGCCATGGTCCAGTCGAGGAAAGTCATCCAGCATGTCTAAAATCATGCGGGTCCCTTGGTATTTATCTTCCAAGTGCGGCGTGTGGATGAGAATTTGTTGCTCCAACCGCTCGGCCAACTGCACGTGCTCCAAAAACACGGTGGCTTCATTCCGTGTGTTTTTGTTCAGGCCGATTTCGCCAATTCCCAGCACGCCGGGGAGCTGTAAATACTCCGGGATGATGGCAATTACTTCGCGGGCAAGTTTTACGTTCTCCGCTTCCTTGGCGTTGATGCACAACCACGTAAAATGCGCCATTCCATACCAAGCGGCCCGCTTAGGCTCGAACTGCGTTAGCTGGCGAAAATAATCTTGAAATCCATCCACGCTTCCGCGATCGAAGCCGGCCCAAAACGCCGGCTCGCTGAGGGCCACGCAGCCCATTTTGGCCAATAGCTCGTAATCATCGGTGGTCCGCGAAACCATGTGAATGTGCGGATCGATGAAATCCATGGCGGTGTCCGTGATCTAGCTGCTTTAAGCAATCGCTTCAATATGGCCGCTTCGCTTCGGCGCCAACCATGCGGAAACAGCAACGCAGAAACGGGTTGTGCTGCACTTTCTAGCTTACCAACGCACCCCGACTAGCGCTCTCTTGGGTAACTTCGGCGGCAGTGGCATCGGAAGAGCCGCGTGTGCTGGAGCCGTTGGCGCCCGCCACAGCCTTCGCAGCGCGTAGCGGACCGCTGGTGACTTCACCATCGCGAACGGTGCCGTCTGAGGCGCCCGTGATGGTCGGCGTGCCGTCACGGCTGACCCCGCCGTTTTCCTGCCACCATTTTTGAGCGTCGGCGGCAGTCCATTTGCCGTGCAATTGTGATTGGGCCAGCGATGCGCTTAAAGTCGCCACGTCGGCAAATCGATCGGCTGGCTTCTTTTCCAGGCAATGCAGCACAATCTGCTCTAAATCGGCCGGAATGTCAGGTTGCAATTTCGATGGCGGCGTCACGGTTTTGTTCGCATGCGCCAACAGCACCTTTACCGCATTGTCGCCTTCAAATGGCGGATGACCGGTAAGCAAGTAGTACGCCACCGCGCCCAACGCGTAAATATCGCTGCGCGCATCGGGCTCGCCGTCGCTAGCAGCTTGTTCGGGAGACATGAACAACGGCGAACCGGTAATCGAACCTTGCTGCGTAAGCGTGACATCACCATTGGTGTTCATCAGCGGCTTGGCCAATCCGAAATCGAGCAGCTTGGCGACATCGTACACGCCCCCCCGTTCCGCGGCGAAAATGTTGCCCGGCTTAATGTCGCGGTGCATCAATCCCAAACCGTGGGCTTCCGCCAGCGCGCCGCAAATTTGTTCCAGCAGCCACACCACTCGGGCCGGGTGCATGGGTCCGTGTTGTTCGACCAAATCGGCCAGGCTTTTTCCGGGCAAATATTCCATCACATAGTAAAACGTGCCGTCGTTGGTGTGGCCATAATCGAAAATTTCGATGGTGTTCAAATGGGTGAGCTTGGCCGTGGCCTGCACTTCGCGATGGAAACGGGCCAACGACGTGGGATCGGCCGCGTTGCTGGGCTTAATCAGCTTGATGGCCACCGGGCGCTTCATCAATTGATGTTCGGCCAGGTGAACTTCGCCCATGCCGCCGGCGCCGAGCAGGCGTTTTAGCTTGTATTGCCCCAATTGCTTGGCTTCGAACACTTCCCGCCGCAAGCGGTTAATAGTGTGCACGCCCCAGGCGCCAATGACTGCGGCCAGGACCATGGTCATGAAGATCATGGAGATGATGGACGCGTGGGCATCTTGAGCATAATTTGGGATCGTGACGGCGGCGACAATGCAAATGGCTGTGGGAGCAAGGGTGAATATGCCCAGTACCCAGGCGGCGCGCTTCCACGTGTTGGGAATGTACAGCGAATACGTGAGAATCAGCAGCATCCAGGGCGCGGTAACGCCTATTAAAAACTTGTTGCCGCTACGGATTTCCAACCACTGCAGCGTAATGAAAAACAACATGGGCACGCCGAAAATAAGCAGTTCGGCCGCGCGCAACTTCGCCAACGAAAAAGTGCACTTCTGGCACAAGCGACCGCCGACTAGCAACAAGCAGAGCGTGGTTATCCCATGAAACAACAGCAAGAACATTTCTTCCGCGCTGTGGTAATTGACGGTGATCAATTGCCGCAAGAAGAACACGCCGAAGCCGCCGCCCAACAGCAGCGCCGCCATTCGCAGCCGGCCGCGCAACAGCGAGCGAGTTTCCTTCGACATGTGCGGACTACTACCCTGGCACATGGCAACCTGGCAGCAGGGCCCACTATGCGAATCACTAGAGCCCAACAGCGGCAGCGGGGACGCTACCACCGTGGCATGATTGGATGAATCAGACATATCGCTAATCCTCCGCCATTGACCTGATGACAGTTCTTTGCAAGCGGCGGTTCGGCGAAAGCTCCCGCCGCGGGACATTTATCATACTCCGGCGAGAAGCGGCTGGCGACAGTGTCTTTTTTCAGCGCAAGCTGGGCTCTGTAACCACTTAACTCAAAGATCGATCCTGCAATGCATTTCCCGCCGCTTACCGAAATTGTCTGCTAGACACTTCCAGAAATGGCGAAAAAAAACCTGCTGAACCCCCTGCTTAAGCCGCCCGGCGGCGGGGGGATGCGGCAATTGCCAAGCGGTCTAAATCGGCCCTGGAAATGGGCGTTAGCTGCGGCTGTTCTTCGCGAATTTCTTCCCGCAACACCGTGGCTTGCGGGGCTAAAAGCCGGTTCAGAAAGAACCAGGCACGCGATAGAGAATCCGCATCTTGATCGGCGGAAATCAGCACCAGCTCGATCCCATGCAGCAGATTGGCCGCCCGGGGAAGCGCCTCGTGCGGATTTCCAGGAAGCAGGTGGATTTTGGCTCCCGTCGGCCGCAACAATTGATGGGCGGCTTTCAACGAAAATGCCGTGGCTCCAGCCGGTCGGGCATCGAACGAATCAATCCCGGCGAAATCAATTGGTTGGGCTGCTTGGTACCGTTGTGCCAACGAGATCATTCGCCGCGGCCGCACGGCATCGCCCAAACCCAGCAGCATGATTTTTCGCGGCTTGTTCTTACGAATCAGCCGGTACAGCGCGCGGTCGCTCTTGGGACGCGTTAACCAGCACCATGAAAACACATTCCAGCCGCTAGCCGCAGACACCGGAGCCCTCCCTGGCGGATGTTCAGCGCGTCTCTATTCCTAGTTCGGCTAGCGGTGCCAGCAAGATTGAATGCGGATTTTGTGAAGATTTCTTGCCCGCCAGCAGACAGCAGCGGCAAACGTCTGCGGTTTTATCGCCGATGAACCTGTAGAATACGCTGCACATTCCTATTTACTGACCACCGCTTTGCCCACTGCTGCTTTAGCGGCGGGCTTTTTGACCAGCGATCGATAGTACTCGATCGAGCGGCTTAGGCCCTCTTCAAAATCGACTTTGGGCTCGTAACCCAAATGCTTTTGGGCCTGCGAAATATCGGCCAGGCTCTCGCGCACGTCGCCGGTGCGTTCCTTTTCGAGTTTAGGCTTGATGTGCGTGCCCAAGAGCTCGTTTAGCTGAGCAATTAAATCGAGCAGCGTTACTCGGCTGCTGCTGCCGACATTGAACACGTGCCCAGAAACCTCTTTCACGTCTGTCTCGGCGGCAAGCAGATTCGCTTGCACCACGTCGGCCACAAACACAAAATCTCGCGATTGCTTACCGTCGCCAAAAATTGTGGGCGCTTTGCCGGCGAGCATGGTGGTGATGAATTTCGGAATGACAGCCGAGTACTCACTGTTGGGATCTTGCCGGGGGCCGAACACGTTGAAATAACGCAAGGCGACGGTTTCCACTTCGCTGACGGCGGCAAACGATTGGCAATACAATTCGCCGGCAAGCTTCGCCGCCGCATACGGCGAAATGGCCATCGGCAAATCCGTTTCTTGCTTGCTCGGTTTGGGGGAATTGCCGTACGCACTGCTGGAGCCCGCGTAAACCACACGGCGCACGCCAGCCTTCCGAGCGGCATCCAACAAAGTAAGCGTGGCTGTGGCGCAAGCCGCGTGGGTTTCCAATGGCTTGGCCACGCTGCGCGGCACCGAGGCAATGGCCGCCTGATGAAAAATGCAATCCATTCCCGAAACCGCGCGGGCAACGGCAACAGGATCGGTTAAATCGGCTTCCAAGAAGTCAATTTTATTGCGCGATTGCTCCAGGTTTTCCAACCGGCCGGTGGAAAGATTATCAAGCACGCGGACCTGCAGGCCGCGTTCAACCAGAGCATCGACCAGGTGCGACGCGATGAAGCCGGCGCCGCCGGTGACAAGAACTTTACGCATGCGAGTGTGTGTGAATGGCTGACAGGTGATTGGTGGTTGTATTCCCCAGGAATTCTACCTTACAACCGCCGCCAGGGGCAGATGCTACAACTTGAAATGGAAGGTGTTTTGCAGGAATCGCCAGGCGCGCCAGCCCAGCGAATGCCACGGGCCGTCGATTTTGGCTTGCCCTTTCAGCCCGGTGAGCAAATTGTCGTTGTCGTCAGGCAGCGGAACACGGGCTTCGTAGGAAATGTTGGCCGGTCGGAGCATTCCGCTTTCGTCTGGCTTCGTTTCCAAGCTGCCGCCGGCTTTGCTCGACAGCGCTTTGGGAACCACCTTCATCGGATCGCTCGAGATTTCAGCGATTTGGCTGTGCAACGTGACGCCGGGTTGTTCATCGAGCATAATCTTCACGTGCTGCCCCGCAAATACTTGATCGATTTCGGACTGATCGACCACCAGCACCGCTTCGTATTTTTCAGGATCGCCAATTTTGCAAAATAGCGTGTTGGGCTTGAGCGTTGCGCCTAAATTCTGCTCGTCCAGCGGCGTGCCTTCCCAAGCGTTTAGTCTGCCATCGGTCGAGGGATGACTAGGAACGGACGGCGGCGGAATGACCACGCCCGCACGATGGGCCACCAAGTGCAGGCGTTGCGCCTCGGCCTGCTTTTTACTTAGTTGCTCTTCAATCGCCGTCAATTGCTTTTGCGCTTCAGGAATAATATCGCCCGCCTTCCGGTCGTCGTGCTGCTGCATTCGCAGGGCGTTGAGCTGCGCCAGAATTTGGTTGTGGCGACTGTTCAATTCGGCGATGGCTAATTCCAAATCCGAACTTTTCAAATCGGCCAACGGCGCGCCGGCTTGCACGATGTCGCCGGCATGCACGTATTGGGAGTCCAGCACGCCGCTGACATCCACATAGACCGAATCCGCATTTTGCGGCTCTACGTGCAGCGTACAAAACACGTGGTAGGGGAATGGCATGAAAACAATGACCGCCAGCACGCTCACAGCAATGGCTAAAGTGGCGTAAAAACGGGGCTTTTTCACTTCATCAATCCTCCCGGGAACATAAAAGAATTTGCCCATGCTGTACACGGGTCGACCGACCAGGCTGGCGATCGACGCCGCGGCAATGATATAGCCGAAAATTTCCAAACGATGCGGCTGAAACACGCGCAGCAAGAAATACAAAATCGAAAGCATCACGAACCAGCTGTACAGCGAGGCCGCCACCGAGTACAGCATAAACCAAAACTGATTGCGCGTGGGAAGGAACGGGTCTTCGGGCTGCTCCAACCCTAAGCACCATTCACCCAGCCTTCGGTTGAGAATCGTCGTGGCCTTCTGACGCAAGTTGGGAATTTCCATTAAGTCGGCCAGAATGTAGTAGCCGTCGTAGCGCAACAGCGGATTGCCGTTGAAGACTACCGTGCTGACCGAGCAAACAAACATCGTGCTTAAGCAAACATTGTTCAGCAAGCCGGGTTGGCTGAACCACCAAATGAACGTGGCAATGGAGGCGATGCAAACTTCGACATACATGCCGGCGGCGCCAATGAATGCGCGATGCCATTTGTTGGGCAGCATCCATGAGTCCGACACGTTGCAATACAGGCAGGGAGTCAACACTAGGAACATCACGCCCAATTCATGACACTCGCCGCCAAAATGCTTGCAGGAAAGACCGTGGCCAAACTCGTGCAAAATTTTCGTAAAAACCATCGCGATGGCCAACACGATCCAGTTGTGCGGGCCAAAAAATTGATGAAACTCCGGCAGCTTGGCCCGAAACGTGTCAAATTGGACCAGCACTAACGTCAAGGCCGAAACCAACATCAACAGGCAAAGGCAAACGACAGGCGTGCTGAGAAACCAAGCGACTTTGGGATGCAGCCAATTGAAAAACCGTTCCGGGTCGATGCCTTTGAAGCGAATCGCCAGGAGATTGGAAACCGCGCCCCAGAATTCGCGCTTTTTGCGGTCCCACCGCAGCTTCAGCAGCTGCTTTCCTTGCCCCGGCACGGCGGCGATCACCAGCGCGCTTTGATGCAGCATGCCGATCAGGCGGCCCAACTCTTCCAGCGTGATTTTTTGCGGCGCAAATTCTTCCTCAAATCGTTCCCGTAAATCGTCGAGACTGGTGTGCCCGTCAAGCCAATTCAACAGCGCAAATTCTTCCTCTTGAAAACGAAAATAATTCAGCCCGACAGGATCTTTCACAATCCAATATTGCCGTCCTTGGTACCGCTGGCGCGTAACTTCCAAATCGGGCCGCTTGCGAATCGCCAGCGGCCGAGCAGAACTGGAAACTAAGCTGTCGGCAAGACTAGGCATAGGTAGGCAAATGACGAATGGCCAAGCACCAATGACCAATCGGCTGGTTTTTCAATCGGTCATTCGCGCTTGGTCATTTCAATTGAATGGTCATGGCGGCAGGCATGCCGGGACGGAGCAGCCACTGTCCGTTCTCTTTGCGATTGTCGACCGTGGCGCGAACCGTGTACTCGGTTTCGCCGCGAACTTCGGGATCGACGAACACAATTTTTCCAGGAAACTGCACTTTGCGACCGTTGGTTAATTCGGCTTGCACCACGACCGGATGATCGGCGATTTCGCCGGGACTGAATTTATCTTTGTCCAAATAACCTTCCACGCGCAGGCGATCCATGCGAATGACTCGCACCACCGCGTCGCCCGGTTTTACCCATTCGCCGAGATGAGCGTAAACTTGCTGCACAACACCCTCGATCGGCGAGGTAATTTTACGGCGCTTGATGGCTTCTTTGGCCAGATCTACTTCGGCCTCTTTGGCTTCGGAGGTGTATCCATCGACAATGTGTTGTTTGCCGGCTTGCTCAATGGCGAGATTGGCTTTATCGGCGGCAAATTTCTTTTCCGCCATTTCCACGTCGGAAAAGGCCAACGGCTGCTTTTTGTTTGCCTCCAAGCAGCGCAGGTATTCGAATTTTGCGACTTCATAGGCTGCGGTGGCATAGCGGACATCAATGTCACTGTTCGATTTTTCTGCGGCGCCGTTATATTCTGCCGTGGCGTTTTTGAGTTGCTTTTGCACTTGAGCATCATCAATTTGAGCCAGCAGCGTATTCAGCGGCACTTGATCGCCTTCGTGCACTTCAATTTTCATCAACACGCCGGCTTCTTGCGCCGGCACTTGGGCCTCTTCATCCAAACGGACCTCGCTGTGATCGAGGGTAACCGTACCAGGCTGCGAAGTGGCGCCTGAGGAAGCGGGAGGAGCATTGGAAGCCGTGGTGGAAGCGGCAGGACGCTGCGCCCAAGCCAGCGCCGCCAAGGCCAAACAAGCGGAAACGGTCAGCACTATAATTCGCATGAGATAGCCTCGTCGTGAACCGCCGAAGAATTGTCGCCACTTACCAGCGGAATAAGATTTTCGATTGGATAAATTCTAATACGTCGTGGAACCACACGTAGCCTAAGCTCCGGCGGCCACAATCGATTTTGGCCGAGACCCCCGCCCCTTTGGTAATTAGATCGGGGTCCAAATCCGCTTTGTTCATGGTGACCAGCACCTTGACGGTATTGCCCTCTTCTCCTTCCACTTCCGCCTTTTCCTGCACCTCCTTGATCGTGCCGTGCAACCAGCTGCCCCGATTCTGCTGCAACATGTAGATCACGTCCAAATCTTTTTTGTGCAGGTCGCGCTGGGCACGCTTAATGTGCCCCATGCGGTCTTCCGGCATGAGCACTTCCAGTTCCCAGTCCTTGGTCGGATCGATGACGGTCATCAACACTTGCCCTTTTTCCACGGGACGGTTGGCGAGCAAATCCTCCAGTTTGAAGGTCACTACTTTGCCGTCGATGGGGCTGCGCACCGTCAATTTTTTCTTTTCGTCTTCCAACAGCTCCCGCTGCCTGCGGAAATCTTTTTGATTTGCCCGTGCCACGGCCAGATCGCCTTCGTTTTTGGCGCGTTCCTGGGCGCTCATCCGGGCATCGTGGCCGGCATCTTCCAAATAAAGAATTTTTTGCTCGTTGGCCGTTTCCTGGCCGATTTTTTCGGACAGTTGTTCTTCGAGTTTATCGTTTTGCAGCTCGACCAGCACATCGCCGGCTTTTACGTTTTCACCATGCTTCACCAAAACCTTGACGACCTGGCCATCGGTCTGCGTGAAGATGTCTCGCTTGACGACGGGCTCCAGCGTGCCTTTGCCGTGCAGTTGAAATTCCGCCGGCACAAAGAACAACGAAGCGATGCCGACCACCACCAGCACAATCGCCGCTAAAGTTTTGGGGAGCGTGCGGGCGGACACCAGCAATCGTGATTTGCCCAACGTGCGCCACACCGGCATCAGAAACAAGCTGTTATGCTCCAGCGCGTTCGAAAGCGCCGTGCAGCCATGCTCGGACACCACGTCAACCCGGCGGCGCATGGCGGTGGGAATGCCATCAGTGTTAATTTGCTCGATAATGAGCGCACCAATGTACTCCGGCTTGTGCGGCGGAGCGTTTTCGACTTCGTGCTCCTCCGCATCATGCGGCTTGGCCAGCGGCAACACGACGACGGTTTTTGAATGCGATTCGTCCACGTACGCTTCCACGGCCTCTTCCACTTGGGGCGCTAAATCTCGCGTGTCGCCGGTGTACCACAGCGGCTCGCCCGCCCGGACCACCACCGTGGCCAGCTTTCCCAGCAGCGTCACCTGGTTGGAGCGCTTGTCGAAAGTTTCCTGGCCGCTCACGGCTTCAATTTTGCTTTTGCGCCCTTTGTGAATGGCCACCGACACCCGGTCGCAGTCAATCAACCGCCGCCCTTCGTTGGCCAGCGTGTAGGCCGTGGCGCGGGGCTCCAAGCTGCCATGTGCCAGCCGTGTAAATTGCTCCAGTTGCGCCCAGATGGCCTGGCGATCGGTGTACAACCGCAATTGGCGGGTCTTCAAAAAATCTTCCGCCAGATCGCACATCTGCATCACGAACCGCAAATAACCGCGCTCCACGGCCGGACGCCCGCCAGTGCGCTGGAAAATTTCGACCAGCCCGCGGGTTTCCGTATCGCTTTTCAGAATTCCCAGCACCAATAAGCTGTCGGTGGGATTGGCCGAATCGTCCTCCGCGTTCACGTACTTGGGCTGCACAACGGCGCCTTGCCCGCCGGAAAGAATTTTCCGCAGCAGCTTGCCGTGGCGTTGCTGTTCTTCCTCGCTTTCGTGCAAGCGAGTTTCGGCCAAATTGATTTGGGCGCTAAGGGTCAGCCGGCCTTCGTCATCCAGCGTCCACACTGCGCCACCAACGGCCGCCAGTGCCGCCACCACACGGTGTAGAAACCCCTCATAAAACTCTTCGTGCGAAACCTCCGCCCGGGCGAGCCCCTCGATTTCCGAGACCAACCCGCGGATTTGCTGCCGCGTTTGATCGACCATTTCGGGCTGATACGATTGTTCGGTACTCATGCGGGGACGGTCTGGGGGTCCGGGGTCAGTTTGTCAAAGGTGGAGGAATGTAGCGCCGCCCAAGGTGGCGTAAGAATTCGGTGCCCGAATGTCTAGTGCATTCGACGTACCGGCTACCATTTTTAGTATCCGCTCCGTTGACCGTAGACGCAAGGTCTTGATCGGCAGGACATTCGGCATATTCGCTACGGGCCACGCATTTTCCGGGCGAGTGCCTGTTTGACAGGGGTCAACGGCCAACGACATCTGCCATCCACTGACGCAGCGCCCGCTGGCAAGCCAGCAGAGCAGTCGATCATTGCAGCGCCCCTCAGCAACGAACTCGGCCCGAGCTGCGCTGGCAAGCCCGGGCCGAGAAGCTGTTATTGTTCAAACTTTGCGCAACCGGATGCGGCAGCCCTTAGGATTTTTTACCATACCGCAGTCATCCCCACGTTTACACCTTGTACGACCAAATCGCCGTGATTGTTCACATTGGTTTGGCCGCCGGCCACAATGTTGATGAAGTCGAATTGATCGGGCGCCAACGCCACATGGTCGATAAAGTACACGTTATAGCCGGCGTGGAAGCTGAACGACGAACCGAGCGGAATCACCCCTTGCAAACCCAGCTCGGTCACGAAGGCCACGCGGGTTTTGTCGGCAACCTCGGGCACGCCGCTGGGCGGGACCGGAGTGCCTGTAGCTCCATCAATCGCAAATTGCGATGTCGTCACGGAGTCGGCCATCACAGCAAATTTGGCATCGAAATCGAAATCGATCAGGCCAAACATTTCCCACCGGCCCAACAAGCCAACTTGTCCGCCGTTCATGCGGTTCAAGCTGCTGTCGTCAATGAATGCCGGCGTCGTGACCGTTGAAATAGTGTCGATCCGCGCGGTTTCGTCAATTTGCATGTAGCGATAGCCGGTAACGAACTCGAAGCTGCCCACGGGAAAAATCATGTTCAGCTCGCCGGTCTGAATCGAGCTGGTGTACTTCAAGAAGACCTGGTCGACATCGAAAAAGCCCGGTACGGTGCTTAGGCCGCCCAGCAATGGGTCGCCCGGCGCAATGTTGAGATTGCCGCCTATGTCGATGACGCCCTCGGTTTGCTGCGATACATACGTGGCAATTTTGGAATACGTGGCCTGATAAGTAATGCCGCTAGGACCAATCAACTCCATGTGCAATCGACCGCCGTAGTCCCACTGAAACTTTTCTTCATTGGAGTTGAACACGGGCGTGTAAGTACCGTCAAAGTTATCGAGGAACACCAAATTTCGATTGGTTCCAGCATTGCGTGTCATGGCCAGGTTATCCCAGCCGGCGCTCCACACGTAACCCATTTTTCCCGGGAACATCGAGCCGTGACAGAAATTGTAGAGCCAGTTACAACAACCGCAGCAGCAGCCTTTGTAGCCATCGTTGCATTGATTGTCGCACGGCTGGCCGGGGCCATAACCTTCATTCCCTTCGGGAGCGCCACCAGCGTAACCCATTTGCATTCCGCCAGGTGCGGGTCCGCCAGGTCCGGGTCCGCCGAGGTTGGCGCCCGGAGTCATTACGCTGCCCGGCGAGTTGGAACCCGCGCCTTCTTCGGCATCCGCCTGATAAGACACCAAGCGGTTGGGATTGCCGGAATTTTTGTCAGAATACTGTTGATAATTAACGTCGCCCCGGGCGCTGCCGTTGTAGAACAGCAATCCGTTTTCGGTATGCACGCCTGGCGGAAGTTTCATGGGCGGCGGATTGGCCTTCGCAACGGCCCCCTGCGGTCCATGATATTCATTGGGATACGCCGAGGGTTGCGTTTGGCTCTTGAATTGATTCGAGTTTGAAGCGCTCGCTGCCTGCGGATTTTGGCCCGCTGCCGGATACATTCCCGGCGCCATCGGGCCGGGTCCGTATGCGCCGGCAGATCCCGGCCCGGAGTACATCGCCTGATTGGGCATTGGATACATGCCTCCGCCGTTCATCGGACCGTAGCTGTAAGCGGCGGGCATTCCACCAGGCATGCCGTTTCCACCATAGCCATAAGCCGCCGGCGGTATTCCCGGTTGGCCGTACATGGCCGGCGGGTACATTGGCCCTGCACCGTTAGGTCCGTAAGCGGCCGGCGACATTGGGCCGGGGCCATACATCGGATACGGTTGCTGATACTGCCCACTGGCAATCGTCGCCACAGCGGTCGACAAAATTCCAGCCAGTGCCAGAGAAAATCGGCTCATCGATGGTTCCCCCTAACGAACAGCAGAAGCCCTTCCGTCGAACAGCTCGACGGCTCTGGAGCTTGTGCCTTGGGTGCGGGGAGATCGCCGACCAAGCGCTACGAAAGCGCTAGACAAACCCCCCTTACCACCGCTTTCATCGGTATAATCGGCCAGTCAACTCAATTGGAAAATGCCGCACTGGTGTTAAACACGGTAAAATCGGTATGGTTAAGAAAGATTTTGGGTAGACTGGGAAGAATTTTCTGCCTGAGTACCGGCCCCAAACAACCGCTGTCGTAATGCCTGAACTTGAGCCATGTGCGCCGCGAATTGCGGTCCAACATGGCTGGCTTCCAAGAGCTCGGGCTTAAGAAACATAGCGCCTGGGTGCGGCAAGCGGTGCCATTCGGCCAACAGGACTAGCAACCGCTGCTGATTCCGATCGAGTTTGTGGGCTCGGCACAATGCTTCAAACAATTTACTAGGATGATTCGCCGACCAAACGCCATACCACCGCTTCCAAATGGCGAATGCCGCCCACAGCCCGCCAGCTAGCAAAAGCAGCAACAGGAAGCAATTGCCCAGTTCTAAATGGCCTGCGTGGTCGCGCAAGGCCAGCGCCAGTAGGCACATGCTCGCCATCGGTTTTGTGAAATGCAAAACAATCATGGCAGTGGCGTTACTTCCATCTCACTTCGCTTCGCTCGAGGAATGTCGGTTCATGGCTACAGCTTTTCCTTTGCTGCAACGGCGTCGGCGGCCAATAAATCTTCGACCATGGAATCAAACCCCCAATGCTGCAAACTTTGAGCGGCCCCTTCCTGAACCACAATGCTCCGATCGTGACGTGCAGCCAAAAGCGCCCGGCGAGCATGGTCGGTGGGGCATTGTGCCAATGCTTTGGCGGCCTCGGCCCGGACCAAATGATCTTCGTCGGTTAGCCGCTGAATAATTTGTGTTTCGAATTGCGGCACCAATCCCATGGAAGAGGCCATTGCCACCGCGCGAATGCGGCGGGTCCGGGAGCGGGCGTCCAGCTCTTCCTGCAAGCGTTTCGGAACAGTGAGATCCACCTTCCGCACCGTGGGGCCGGTTGTGCGACGAACATGGTCGTCCAACGAGTCGAACGCCGCAAAAAACCGATCGAACGAGAATTCTTCCAAGCTGCGCCGCGCGGCATTGCGAATGCATTCGTATTGGCTGTCGAGCATCGAAAGCAACAGCGGCAATGCGCCGGTAATGCCGCGCGAGCGAATTTGAACCAACACGTGCGCCTGCACTTGCGGATCGGGGTCTTGCAACGCTTCTTGGGCGAGCTGGTTGGCCTCCGCGCCCTGAAAGCTTGCCAGCGCCAAAGCCGCGGCTCTGCGACCAGCCGGTTTGCCAAACCGCACCAGGTGCTCGATCAGCTTGAACTTGGTATGCCGGCTGATGTTGCTCGTTAAAGCCAATTGCACGGACCCGCCTTGAACGGCTTCTTCCAGTTGATCGACCAGCCTCACGTGGTCCTGCATCCAGCAAATGGTTTCGATCTTGTGTAAATTTTGCGTCATTACGGAACTGGGCTGCGAGCCGATTTTTCGCAAAAAATGCTCTAAAAACAGCTTGTCGCTGCGCCGCCCAAACAATTTGATGACCGTCGAAGGAGCTTGCGGATCGTCCAGAAAGCTCAGCACCAACCGGATGACTCCTCCGCGCGTGCTGTGGGTTAGCAAATCGATGACGCTGAGATAGGCCACGTGCATGGGGTCGGCCAGAATTTTTTGCAGCGCCGGATATTCGCGCGGAGCCAGCAATAATAACGCCTCGACAATTTCCGGCCGCTTATGCTGCGGCAACCGAGCCAGCGATTGCTCCAGGCTGTGCAGCATGTGCTTGCGCATTAAGGGCGGATCGCGCCCTGCTGAGGTGCTCTGCCCCGTCGCCAGTTCGTCGTAGAGCAACTCGGCCAATTTCAGCACGTGTTGAGCCGCTAAATCACGGTGCGGATGCGTTTCGTCTTCTGCCGTATGAACCAGCGTGGGCAGCATGTCATAATCGTGGAACTCCAGCGTGGCTGCGCAACCTGTGGCAAAGACTTTGGGATCGGCCGATTGAATGGAATCGCGCAGTCCCCGGCCCAAATAGCGATGATACTCGCCTACAATTTCCCGCGCGCCGGCGTCCAAGGTTGCCAGCCGGTTAATGATTTCCTGATTCCCCAAGGTCGTGCGGCGCTTGAGCAGGCTTTCTAGCGCGCCGTCGCGAATCGGCTTCAGGGGACTATCGAGCGCATGCAACAGCAGCTCCACGGCCGATTCGTTGTGCGTTTTCCACAGCACATCGAACGTGATGCTTAAGTCCGTCTTCGGGGAGTTTTTGGGGGTCGGGCGACGAAGCATTCCACAGTCACAAAAAACGCTGGGGCAAAGGGCACTCTGAACGAACGGGCGCAGGGTGCAAACACCCGATCTGACACGGTTTAACCTCGATCCACTTTCTGCTTTCCTGCCCCACGGTTGTGAGCAATCCGACACGGCCAGCGGCGGCCGTCAATGACCAGTCAACCAGCGGTGCGCCTTGCCCATTTATCCGTTATGGTAAGCATACTTCGCGTACACTTGGTCCGCGGCAGGCATGACGCTTGGATTAGTAGAATCGGTTTTCCCATGTTGGATTGCCTGGTGAGTGGCCGTGCCGGTTTGATAGAATGCAGTGCATCAATGTGCCTAAAGACCGCCTTAGTGTTCGGGAGCTGACGATTATGCCGATCCTACTGGATGCCCCGGCCGTGCTAGAGCAGGAGTTCTTGGAACTGCGCGCCCGGTTGCTGCAGGTGGCGGCGCAGTTGGATCGAATCGATCGTGCTACCGGAAGCGTAAATAACGACCCACGCATCTTGGCCGCGCTCCAAGCGATCGAAGTCTTAAGCCGGCCGGACCCACAACGTGCGGAAAAAGTCCAGTTGATTTTTTCTCGGCCTTACGATGCCGATTGGAAAAAAACTCTGGGTGTCGCAGCGTCCTAATCGACGCAGCGATTGGCTGTTCTCGGGCCTTCTTTCCCTCTCCCTTGATGGGAGAGGGTGAGGGTGAGGGTGCCTGAATTGTAAGTGGCAGCCTTTCCCTAAAAAATCGTGCGCGCGATTCCGTCAGTCGCGCCATTCCTCACGGCTCCTTTTTCTTCCACCCGCGCTTCGATTTTTCCAATCCCCGCCTCTCGGCTACCATGCGGGCAGCAAGATTGCCTAGACGTTGCCGGTCGGCTGTCCGCCGGTTTGCCGCATCGTGGTGTTCCCAGCACATCAATAATCAGGCAGAGATTGCGTCAGCTTCGTGCCGGTGTAATCGGCTCAGCACTAGGTCTGCCACTTTCCGGCTTGATGCTCTGGCGCGCGGGGGCAAGCAACTAGCGCGAAAATGCACTAATTACTTGGGAAAAGCTTTTTTGTGCAGACGGCCGCTTTTTTGTGCCAGCAGGGCTTTTTGTGCAAAGCCGTCGTCCATCGCATTGGGCCGGACCACATTGGTGGCCAGGCCGACGGCTTCCAGAAAGCAGATCGTCAGATAGGTGATGTCCAACTCCCACCAGCGGTGCCCGTGTGCGGACGATACCTGGTCGGCGTGATGATTGTTGTGCCAGCCTTCGCCGTGCGCTAACAGCCCGACCAGCCAATTGTTGCGGCTGTTATCGTCGGTTGCATAATTTCGGTAGCCCCATAAGTGCGTCAAGGAGTTGACCGACCAGGTCACGTGCCACACCAACACGGTGCGGGCAAATACTCCCCACACCAACAGGCTCGCGCCAAACTGCACTCCTCCCAGATAGCGACCGGTCGTGATCCACCCGACGGCCAGCCCCGCGAGAAAGAAAAATGCCGCGTGGGCCACATACACCCACAGCCATCGCAGCTTTCGCTCGAGCCACAAATAAAACGGATCGCGCAAAATATCGCGGGCATAGCGTTCGTAAAACGAGACCTGGCTCAACTCTCGATTTTCGATCAACAGCCAACCCAAGTGACCCCACAAAAATGCCACCAACGGGCTGTGCGGATCGGGCTCTTCGTCAGAATGCTGATGGTGCTTGCGATGTACCGCCACCCACCGGGCAGGTGAATCTTGGAGGCAACATACTCCCAATATCGCTAGAAAATGCTCGAACCATTTCGGGCAGGCAAGTCCTCGGTGCGTTAACAACCGGTGATAACACAAAGTCATTCCCAACATGCCGAACACGTAGTGACCCGACACCAGCAGGATGACGCCCGTCCAACTAAAAAGCCAAGGCACGACAATCAGCAAGCACAACAAGTGAATGAGCACAATGGCGACGGCGTAACCCGTGAATATTCGCGCCGGGCGCGTGCCGATTGGTCGTGCAACGCCGTGAGTCGGCGCGATGTTGCGAACCGCCCGGTCTAAATCTGGAAGTAAGGTACTGGGCATCAAGCGATGTTTCAAAAAAAAGTCGAATGACCGCGCGGGAAATGATGTGCCTATCCTATCGGATAAAGTGGCCACGCGATACCCTGAGATTTGGCCACAGGGTTTTTCCCGTCAGCACTAGAAATTGGGCCACGCCTTTTGCTACTGTGCAGCGTGTGGGTGCTAGCATTTTTATTTCGTGCCACGGTGTTCATCGCAGTTGACGGCCATTGGCACTCCGCCAGAGACATCCTGTATGGCATTTTTCCATTCTTCTTCTGCACTTTTCTGATGCTCGATTGGGTCGGTTCTAGGAAAGGCTTCCGGGCAGATGCGTTTCACTTCCGTCTTACTCCTGTTTTCCACGTTCTGCCTTCTGCTTTCTGCTTTTTCCATTCCCCACTCCCCATTGGTCATTCGTCTTGTTCTGCCTTCTGCTTTCTGCCTTCTGCTTTTTCCATTCCCCATTAGTCATGCACACCAGCTTCGCATCCAAAAACGAACAACAATGAACATAAACGAACCTAAACCGAGACCGTTTTGTCCACGCTCACCACGGAAGCATGGCGGATTCCTTGCAAATTTTTGGTGCGTGCGGCGAAAATTCATTCCTTTTGTTCGGAAAATAAAAATCACTGCCAAAATTCCAAGTTCCATGGCCTAACTTCGTAACTTACAGCCCACGTTCTCTCGGGATATACTTATTAGAGTCCTTTTTCACACACAAATTTCTAACTCCAACCCACAGTTTTTATTAGCACATTATGTCCGCCGCTTCCCACACCATGTTCGAAAAAATTTGGGATGCACACGTCGTGCATGCCGAGCCCGGCAAGCAAACGCTGCTGTACATTGATTTGCACCTGGTTCACGAAGTCACCAGTCCCCAGGCGTTTGAAGGCTTGCGGTTGGCAGGCCGGAAGGTGCGGCGGCCGGAGTTGACGGTGGCCACGCCCGATCACAATGTGCCGACCACCGATCGCCGGCTGCCGATTGCCGACGCCATTTCCAAGCAGCAAATCGACACGCTCCGCAACAATTGCCGCGAATTCGGCATTCGCATCTACGATTTGAACAGTCCGCAGCAAGGAATTGTCCACGTCATTGGCCCCGAGCTGGGCATTACGCAGCCCGGAATGACCATTGTTTGCGGAGACAGTCACACGGCCACGCACGGAGCTTTCGGCGCCCTGGCCTTTGGCATTGGCACCAGTGAAGTGGAGCACGTGCTGGCCACACAAACGTTGCTGCAATCCAAACCCAAGACTTTTGAACTCCGCGTCGACGGCCAGCTGGGCCGCGGCGTGACAGCGAAAGATGTGATTTTGTATTTGATTGGGCAAATCGGCACTGACGGCGGCACGGGCTACGTCATCGAATACACCGGATCGGTCATGCGCAGCTTCTCGATGGAGCAGCGTATGACTGTCTGCAACATGTCGATTGAAGCCGGCGCGCGGGCCGGCATGATTGCGCCCGACGAAACCACTTTTGCCTACATTAAGGGGCGCGAATTCGCGCCGCAAGGAAACGAATTCGATGCAGCCGTTGCTCGTTGGCGGCAACTTCCCAGCGATCCCGGCGCGAAATATGACCGCGTGGAAGTGTACAATGCCGCCGACATTGCTCCGCAAGTTACCTGGGGCACGAATCCCGGTCAGGTTGTGCCCGTGGTGGAAAGTGTGCCCGACCCAGCCAAGTTTAAAACCGAAGATGAACGTAAAACTGCGGCTCAATCGCTTAAGTACATGGGTTTAGAGGCGGGCAAACCGATGCAATCGCTGGGGCTGGACCGGGTGTTCATCGGCTCTTGCACGAACAGCCGGATTGAAGATTTGCGGGCCGCCGCCGCCGTGGTGCGCGGTTACCACGTGGCCAAAACGGTCGATGCGATGGTCGTGCCCGGCAGCGGGCAAATCAAACAGCAAGCGGAAAAGGAAGGCCTGGACCGCATTTTCAAAGAGGCCGGCTTCGATTGGCGTGAAGCCGGTTGCAGCATGTGCCTGGGGATGAACCCCGATATTCTCACTCCCGGCCAACGTTGCGCCAGCACCAGCAACCGCAATTTTGAAGGCCGCCAAGGCAAGGGAGGCCGCACGCATTTGGTCAGCCCCGCCATGGCCGCCGCCGCCGCCATCGCCGGCCACTTCGTCGACATTCGCCAGTGGGAGTACAAAAAATAATGCAATCCTTCACCAAACACACAGGCTTGGTCGCGCCGATGGATCGGGCTAATGTCGACACCGATCAAATCATTCCCAAGCAATTTCTCAAGCGGATTGAACGGACGGGCTTCGGAAAGTTCTTGTTTTTTGATTGGCGGTTTAAGGACGACGGTTCAGACAATCCCGAGTTCGAATTGAATCGGCCGCAAAACCGCGGTGCAAGTGTTTTGCTGACGCGGCGCAATTTTGGCTGCGGTTCCAGCCGCGAACATGCCCCGTGGGCGCTGGCCGATTACGGTTTCCGCGTGGTCATTGCCCCCAGCTTTGCCGATATTTTCTACAACAACTGCTTCAAAAACGGCATGCTGCCAATCGTGTTGCCAGAAGTCACCGTGGACGATTTGTTTGCTCGCTGCGCTAAATACCCTAGTTACAAGCTGACGGCCGATTTGGAAGCATGCCGCTTAACTGATGAGCATGGTCTGTCGCTGCCATTTGAAATAGAAGCCTTCCGTCGCCACTGCTTGTTGCACGGCCTGGACGACATTGGCCTGACATTGCAACAGGTCGACACTATTACCGCCTTCGAAAAACAGCAGGGCATGAGGCCCGTTGCCGCCCAATGACTGCCACGCCTGCCAGAACTTCCGTTTTTATTGCGCGAGACAAATACCAGGCGATGCCGCGAAAATCGTTATTTCGGTTGATCGTTGTCGCCGGATGGCTGCTGAGCGCAGCCGCGGCCTGGGCGGACGGCGCCAAAGGAACGGACACGAGCGAAGCCAAGAAAAATCTCAAAGTGGAAACGGTGCTCGGTGGGCTAAACCATCCCTGCAGCGTCGCCGTTCGGCCAGAAACCGAGTACGTTTATATTGCCGATTGCGGCGCCGGCCAGGTGCTGCGCTTTTCGCCTGCCCACGCGGAAAAAGCAGCACCAGCCGTAATCGATTTTCCCATTGCCTCCCCTGCTGCCGCAAATGCCGCCAGCGGCGGCTTATGGGGATTGGCATTTTTAAGCCGCAATGCGCTGGCCACGGTAAGCAGCACCATTCAGGACGATCACGAAGAAGCCGCAATTAGCGCGTTCGAGCTGCCCACGGTTGGGTCGGCCGCCGAAGAAAAGCCAC
Source organism: Pirellulales bacterium (assembly GCA_035656635.1). NCBI lineage: Bacteria > Pseudomonadati > Planctomycetota > Planctomycetia > Pirellulales > Pirellulales bacterium. The sequence goes on along the minus strand of DASRSD010000128.1, from coordinate 6,836 downwards.
TGAGCTACACCGCCGGCAATCGCAAGTCCATCGCCATCTTCACCGGCGCTAATGCTCACAGCGGTGAGATCAACGGTTTCAGCGTGGCGCTATTCGATTTCTCGTCATCGGCATTGTTGATTGCCGCTCGGCGGGGCGACGATAAGGCCGGCATTTACAAAGCAGATTTGGGCAAAAACCACGACTCGATTGACTCGGTTCATGGATTATTCAAATCCGGCGCCGCGAACAAATCGCCCACAATTATTTGCGCTACCGTTAGCCCCCATGGCCTGCTCGTGGCGGTCCAAACTCCCGCCGATGATGCACATTCCGGCGCGAGCTTGGCGTTTTATCAATTGCGAAACGGAAGCTTGCTCACGAGCATGCCGCTCGCCCTGACCGACGTTGTGGCCCTGGCGTACAGTCCCGAGCATGGCCGGTTATATGCGATTACTCGCTCGGCAGGCAAATCGGATGATGATGGGCTATATCGCTTGGATGCCGGCAAAGTGGACGACCGCGCGGGCGTGAAGGCAGTCAAAATGACGGCGCTGGAGCAACCGTCGGCAATGACCTTCGGAACCGACAGCACCTTATGGGCGACCGCGCTCGGGCCGGCCGGCGATAGCGCAAAGAACGACTCCAGCGCGAAATCGGGAAAGCTGCTCAAAATTACCGGCGATTTGTAAACCCACCTCGAAACGGCGGAAGCGAATTACAACGTATGCCTGAATCTCGTCGTAGCCGAATTGAAGGTTTATTGGCGCTGGAGCCGACCGATCAATTCCTGCGTTACAGCCTGGCCATGGAATTGGAAAAGGAAAGCGATCACGAGCGCAGCCTTTCCGGATTGCGGGAATTGCAGAACGATTCTGCGCCTTACGTCCCGGCATTTTTCATGGCCGCCCAGCAACTGGTGAAGCTAAATCGAATTCCTGAAGCGCGAGACACGCTCCGCGCTGGAATTGAGGAAGCCCGTCGGCAGGCCAATGCCCACGCCGCAGGAGAAATGAGCGAGCTATTGGCATCGTTGGGGACTGTCGGAGAATGACCACCATGCCAGGGATCGAATTTCGCCCCGAGCTGGCTCACGAAAGCGTGTTCATTGCCGCTGGCGCAATTGTCATTGGCGATGTGCATCTGGACGAGGAATCTAGCGTCTGGTTCAATGCCGTGCTGCGCGGCGACACCGAAGCCATTCGCATCGGTCAACGCACCAACATTCAAGATGGTTGCATTCTGCACGCCGATCCAGGTTTCCCCTGCACGATTGGCGCGGGCGTAACGGTCGGGCACGGCGCGATTGTTCATGGCGCTGTGGTCGAAAACGATGTGCTGGTGGGCATGCGCTCGGTATTGATGAACGGTGCTCGCATTGGCACAGGCAGCATCATTGGCACAGGCACGGTCGTCACCGAGGGAACGCAAATCCCTCCCGGCTCGCTGGTGCTGGGCATTCCTGCTCGGGTGGTGCGCGCGGTTACGCCGGAAGAACTCGATCAACTCCAATTAACCGCCAGCCGTTACGTAGGACAGGCAAAGCAATACCGCGGTGTTTGATTAGCGGTGTTTGATTATCTGCGCTTTGTGCCGCAAGCTCCGGCGACGGCGCAGGCCGTGGCGCACAATGTGCAACCGCCATGTCCCGCTGCTTCTTCCGTGCCACAGCCAGGCCCGCAGCCCGTGGCCAGGGTTTCGGAAAACTTGCGAAACTCGGCGGCGGCATCGTACACCTCAGCCAGCTCGGTGGTAATCGCTTCAATTTCCGGCGTCACTTCACCCAGAAAATAGAAGAACAATGAGCGGCCATCGAACAGGTGCTCCACATCAAACAAGGTCGCCGAAATTCTCCGCTCGGCCAGCCGCTGCGTGCACGCTTCCAGCGCTTTTTGGCGGTTCTTTTCTAGCCGGGATATCAGCAGTTCATCTTCCACGGTCATGCCTCGCAGAATGGAACCGTCGCCCGCGCCGCGTGCTGCCGATTCCTCGGCCGGGCCAAGCACTTCGCCAGTTTCCAATCCGCGGCTGGTGCGCACAATCACACGGCTTGCGCGCGGATAGGCCACGGCATCGACGGACGTAAACCGCCCGACGTGCCCCATCAATCCCACGCGTACAAAATGCTGTCGTGACATATCCTCATTGTCGGTCACCCGGCTCCCATTGCCAAGCCGATTTTTAAGCCGCGGGGTGGCTCTTTCACCTTTCACTCGGCATGTTTTGCGACCATACTGGGTGAACGTGCAAGCAGCATTGTGCCATTTATGGCCGCCAGCGCGCATGCCGCACGGCTAAAAAATCGTGACCACCCCTACTTGAATTTTTCGCTTTCTTCTTATGCCCCAACCTGTTGTATTTTCGACTGAAATAACATCGGCTTCTGCCGCAAACTCCTGGCAAGAGTTGGCGCAGCGCGTTCTTGATGGCCACCAACTTACCCGCGACGAAGCCTTGGCGGTATTGAAATCGCCCGATGAAGAACTCCTCGATCTCATCGCCGCCTGCTTCAAAATCCGACAGCGTCACTGGGGCCGGACCGTGCAGCTCTACTTTTTGATGAACGCCAAAAGCGGCCTCTGCCCTGAAGATTGCGGCTACTGCTCGCAATCGAAAGTATCGCAAGCCGAAATTCCGGTTTACAACCTGATTTCGGAAAGCAAGCTGCTCGATGCCGCCCGAATATGCCACGAGCGTGGTGCCAGCACCTACTGCTTGGTCATTTCAGCCCGTGGACCCTCGGAGCGCGAGATGGAAGCGGTCGAGCACATTGTGCCCAAAATCAAAGCCCAGTACGGATTGAACGTGTGCGCATGCCTGGGTTTGCTTACCCCGGAGCAAGCGCAGCGGCTGAAAGCCTGTGGCGTCGACAAAGTGAACCACAACTTAAACACCAGCCAGCGGTTTTACCCGGAAATTTGCACTACGCACACCTGGCAAGATCGGGTCGATACATTGCAGGCGGTGCGGGCCGCCGGGCTGGAACTGTGCTCAGGCGGAATCATTGGCATGGGCGAATACGATGCCGACGTGGTCGACATGGCCTTTGCGCTGCGCGACATGGCGGTGGAATCGATCCCGTTGAACTTTCTGAACTCGATCGACGGCACTCCGCTGGCCGGCCCACAGCGGCTTAACCCGCGCTATTGTTTGAAAGCGCTGTGCCTGATGCGGTTGGTGAATCCGGCAACCGAAATTCGCATTGCCGGCGGACGCGAAATTCACTTGGGGAGCTTGCAGGCCCTGGGATTGTATGTTGCTAATTCAGTTTTTGTCGGAGATTATCTCACGACCAAGGGGCAAGCCCCGGATGCCGATTATAAAATGATTGAAGAGCTAGGCTTCACCATTACCGGTGATCGACGCTAAGGCATGGTGTGAATTCGCGTTGTGGATTCGGCCGGGGGATTTCAGCGCGCGGCGCAACATCGGGCCACGATTTATGGCAACTTCGTGCTTTAGCTTTGGGGTAACAGAGTTCCCTTGCCGGCGAATTTTATTCCTAGTTGCCGTGGCGGCAGGCATAATTCGGGCGGCTATTGCAGCCGAGCCGCTGGGGAATCCGTCGGCTGCTTCCAAGCCGGTGGAACAATGGGGAATTTTTGAAGTCGAATTGCCCGGCCCAGTGGAGGGAAATCCATTTGTCGAAGTTCAATTGTCGGCCAGCTTTCAGCCCTCCAAATTGAAGGACTCTTCACTGGATAAACCCATCACTGTTCACGGGTTCTACGACGGCGATGGCATTTACCGTGTGCGTTTCATGCCCAATGCTCCAGGCACGTGGGAATACATTACCCACAGCAATCGAACCGAACTGGATGGCAAGCAAGGAGCCTTTACGGTTGTCGCTGCGGCCAGCGGCAACCATGGACCCGTTCATGTAAACAACACGTATCATTTCGCGTATGCCGACGGCACGCCATTTTTTCCGTTTGGCACCACGTGTTACGCCTGGATTCATCAAACCGAGGAATTACAGCGGCAAACGCTCGCCACATTGGCACAAAACCCATTCAATAAAGTGCGGATGTGCTTGTTCCCGAAGTGGTACGACCACAATCATCGCGAACCGGCGTTGTATCCGTATGTAGGCACTCCGCCAAACCAATGGGATTTCACGCGGTTTAACCCCGCGTTTTTCCAGCACTTGGAGCAGTGCATTTCGCAACTGGGCCAACGGGGCGTGGAGGCGGACATCATTTTATTTCACCCCTACGATAAGGGTCATTGGGGCTTCGACCAAATGCCGGCCGCAGCGGACGATTTATACTTGCACTACGTGGTGGCGCGGCTGGCGGCGTATCGCAACGTGTGGTGGTCGCTAGCCAACGAGTGGGATTTGCTCAAGCAAAAAAAAGAAAGCGATTGGAACCGCTTTTTTGAAATCGTGGCGGCCGACGATCCGTATTCCCATTTGCGCTCCATTCACAATTGCGCGGTGCTTTACAACCACACCAATCCGCTGGTGACGCATGCCAGCATCCAAAACGGATCGGCCGTGGAAGATATTGGCCGCGCCGAAATTCTGCGCGACGTGTATCGCAAGCCGATCATTTATGACGAAGTAAAGTACGAAGGCGACTTGCCGGTGCGCTGGGGCAACCTAACGCCGCAAGAAATGGTGCATCGGTTTTGGGTGGCCATCATGGCCGGAACCTATGCCACGCACGGCGAAACATACCAACATTCGGACGATCAAATTGCCTGGGCCAGCGGCGGCGTATTGCGGGGAGAAAGTCCGCCGCGCATCGGTTTTTTGAAAAAAATTGTGGAAGCCGGACCGCCGGAGGGAATTAACCCCATCGATAAGTGGCAAGATTTACGCACCGCCGGCAAGCCAAACGAATATTATCTCGTCTACTTCGGGAAAGAGGCGCCGCAGGAATGGACGTTTTCGCTCCCCATTTCCAAACCGTCGCAATTGCCGATGAAATTTCGCGCCGAAATCATCGACGCCTGGAACATGACCATTGCTCCCGTGCCGGGCGAGTTCGAGGTGGCCAAGGAAACACCCTATCGCTATAACTGCCCCAGCCACGCCACTATCACGTTGCCTGGCAAGCCGTATATCGCACTACGAATTACGCGGGTTCACGAAAATAATTAACCGCGGGCCGTTGCCGTGCTATTTTTACGTAGCGAAAGTTTTCACCGGCGGCAGGAGCAAATTGGCAAAGGATCGCGTTGTGTTGCACGTGGGCGGCAATTTACTTTTGGCTGCAGGCCGGGGAGGAAATGCCCAGGTATTGTTTGTGTTCTTGATTTGCATTTTCGTGGTGGTCATGGTGATCGGTTTAATTACCTCGTCGCAATCGCGGAAAAAGCGCGTCGCCGGGTTGCGGCAGGCCGCCGAACAACTCGGTTTCGAGTTCTTTTCCAAGGGAAACTCCGATTATCAAAAATCATTGGCCGACATGCCCTTGATGAAACTCGGCCACGGCAAGGAGCTGTCGAATCTGCTGCGCGGCAATTCACAAAGCATTTCCGTAAATATTTTCGACTACAAATATGTCACCGGCGGCGGCCGCAGTTCGACAATTTGGCGGCAATCGGTAATCGGCTTTCAGGCAGAGGCGTTGACATTGCCCGACTTTACGCTTAGCCCCAAAGGAATGTGGAGCAAGCTGGGCACTTTATTTGGAAAGCAAAGCATCGAGTTCGACAACCACCCGGAATTCAACAGCAAATATCTGCTTCGCGGCAGCGATGTGGACGCCGTTCGCGATTTATTTACTTTGCCAGTTCTGGATTTTTACGAGCAAAACCTAGGCTGGAGCACCGAGGGCACTGGCAATCGGCTGCTACTTTATAAAACGTCGAAGCGCGTGCCGCCCCCGGAAACCGCCGCCCTATTAGAAGACGGCTTAAAGGTTCTTTCGCTGATGCATTCCAGCAGCGTCTGAGAGTTGCCTGTGCGCAAGTGATGTTCGCGGACGACCGCTTGCGCCGACTTATCGATTGAAACTGTTCACGCCGCATTCCGGCGGAAACGCAGCAAGACGACTCCAACACATCCTAATGCCAGACAAACAGCACCGGGTTCGGGAACTGGATTGGGAGAGAAAGAGATGTCATCAATGTCGATGTAATCTTCGGCCAGAAAAGTGCCTTGGCCCGAAACACCGGCAGCTTGAATCGTGAATTGGGCAGATGTGCCTGCAAATGCACTAACATCACCGGCCATCGTCATGACTCCACTGGAACTGGACAGCGTGATCATGTTGATAACGTTGCCGTTGATCGTAACGGTGGGAACATCCCGAACATTTGCCGGCGGCCCAACGCCGCGCAACAGGATCAAAATCGATTTGGCATTGGCCGGTATGTCGCCCGTTTGTGAGATGGAGGAAGCCTTATATAAGCCTGAGCCTGATGGAGCGTCTGCGTAAGCGGAAAGTTCCAGGCTATAGTTTCCGTCAATTGGTTTGGGAAATCCGGATGCATCGAGCAGCGCCACCGAGGTTTCGTCCAAAGCGCCACCTCCGCCCCAGACCGCCGTGCAAATGGTGGAATCTTCCTGGGCAGTCCAAAATGGGAAAGCCGCGGCCGCACTGATAGGGTTTAAACCGATCGCATTACCATTGGGAACGTAATTGGCTGGCGGCGAATGAATGGTGGCTTGCTCAAAATCCAAATCTTGAAAGGGAGCCGCGGACAAACGAATCGCGGCGCCGATACACCAAGCAGTAAGCAAAACAATGAGTTGACGGTTCATGGCTGGTTCCTCAGTCGACCGACGTTGAAATCAAGATGAGACCGCCAGTATGTCGCATATGATAGGGCGCTGTCAATTTTTCCCGGAGGGACAGAAGAGCGCTACTCGCTCGTCGTGGCCATTTCGGCTTTCATTTCGTCCA